>JAJAYU010000397.1 GCA_026786125.1 Chamaesiphon sp. | reverse complement strand
GGATTCACTAATTTTAAGAATTTTAGAACTAGATGCTTGCTCAATTGGCATTTCAATAGTTAATATTGCATACTAAGTACTGAAGAGCCTTAATTAACTATTACTAGGTGACATCCCTATCTCTTTCCTCCCAACTCCCAACTGTCTTGAAAAGGTGCTCTACTTGGGGAAACCCCAAGACCGCACTTTTCGCTCCCAACTCCCAACCAAAAATCGCGATAGCTAACATGTAGCGACCGCGAGGAAAAAGATAAGAAAATTATGTGTTAGCGATTGTCTTGATGAAGAGATTAGAGACTGCTAATAAAACCGACAATACCGTGTCCAGTCAAAACTTCTTGGATTAATAGAGCAACGAAACCAATCATTGCCATCCGACCATTAAGTAACTCTGCATACTCAGTCCAGCCAGCCTGAGGGCCTTCAGTTGTGTACATTTTTGGCTCGATGGCGAAGTTATTTTCTCTGCCGTCGTTATCGATGAATGTTTTGGTTTGCATGATGTTCTCCTGAGCAGTTATTACTGCTGTAAATTTTTTATTGTGTAAACTAGAATCTGGTGAAGTTACTCTAATTTGTAACTACAGACCAGTGATAAATCCGACGATACCGTGTCCGGTCAAAAGTTCTTGGATTAACAGAGCGACGAAACCAATCATTGCCATCCGACCGTTGAGTGTTTCTGCATACTCAGTCCAACCAGCCTGAGGGCCTTCAGTTGTGTACATTTTTGGTTCGATGGCGAAATTATTTTCTCTACCGTCGTTATCAATAAATGTTTTGTTCTGCATGATGGTTTCCTTCGCTACTTACGTTGTAAATATTTCCTTATGTAAACTAATATAACAAAAACTTTACAATAAAGCAAGCTTTATTTACAAATTAGTTGTTTAGACTTTAGTTTTTCAGTAAGCGCAAAGCGCAGGCGATGCCAACGGCTCCGCTCACTGACCGGCTTTAGGCTTTAGGGAATACAGCTCAGAGATTGGGTTATGAGCTTTGAACTGAAGGTTTGATGAGAATGTTGCGTGGATGTGGCGCAAACTGATAGATTATTAGTCGATCGTCCTCGTAATAGATGCGAGTATCCAGGGGAGGATGCTGTTTGCGATAGGTTTCGCAGAGTTTCAGCATCGCTGCGGCTAGCTGTGTCCGCCCGCTCGGAGAGCGATAATTCCGATAGGTGGGATCGATCAATACCGAATAGAGGACTGGATATTCTGGCTTGTCAGTGGTGAAGGGTTGCTTTTCGACGAAGACGAAGAGTGCAGTTGGCTGGGGAAAAACAAAGCTGGGATCCTTGACACGATCTTGGTATTTGGCGGTAAATTGGGCGGCATCTTCATACCAACCGCGACCATAAACTTGGGACAATTGCTCGATCGGTGCTACCACAGTCCATTGCTGATAGGGAAAGAGACGACTGATCTCTACGGCTTTGCGGGCGGCGGCATCATATTCGAGATAATCCAGTTGGGGTAAGGATGGTAGGGAGAAATTGAGGGTAACGGCAATAAATATGGTTAGACAGATCGGTGCAGACCAATTGGCTAGCAACAACCGCCCCCCAGCCGCAACCGCGACAAAAAATAAACCCACGGTGAGACTCAAACCGATCGGTAGGGTAATTAATACAGGGTTGAGTAACTGGAAATTGCGATCGGGAATCGCCGCTAGCACTGCTAGAATCGGCCAGACAACGCTGATGTTAAACATCGCCATTTGTCGCCCAAAGATCAGCCCAAACCCCCCAAATAGGATCAGTACGAGAAGCTGGGGGGAGATAATTGCCACTAAGATCATGCAGCAGAGCGTATTAATCACAGCTTCTTTTCGTTGGGCAGATCTGGCAATATGAGTGCTGCACCCGATCGCCAGAATCACAAATAACGCCCCTAGTTCGGGTTCGCTCACCGCCCACGATCAAACTAAACCAGCATTGAGCGGATCCCGAATTGTCCCCAAGCAGTTCTGGATCCCTAAAGGTAGCCGACCAGAAATTGGGAGATTCCAAGTAAACAAATAAGCTCCCAGACTATAGCTAGCTGCTAATGCTGCTGCTCCATTTTTGGTTAGGCATCTAGTGGTATAACCAATACTCAGAACTAGTAACGTGCCCACAATTGCCCCAAGTAAATGAACCACTTGCACCGGATGAATCCCGCTTAGAGCCGAAAGAAAAGCCGCTAAACTAGGGAAAATGGGCAGATAATTAACTGTGGGCAAATCCCGCGCTAAAATCTGTTGGGTAATCAGAAGTTGACGATATGTATCTGGAATACTAAATCGAAATTCAGTCAGAGGATGCTCGAACCGGAGCCAAACCGTAATTACCAGCATGGCGATCATCCCGATCGTACTCAAGATAATTAGGGGTAGACTCCAGCGCAGATTCAGACGAGACTCAATCAGCCATACTAGAGCTTGGAATGGCGATCGTAGCCATTTTCGCAGTTGGGACAGAGACAAACCGCGATCGAATATATCAATCGTGGCGATCGCAATTTGCTGCCCGATCTGTTCAAATTTAGCTTGAGACTGCCATTGATGGCTAGACATCCAACCGATGCCCAATCCAGTCAGATAAACTAATACCGCAATCAGCCAGGTAAATAAGCCCAGCTTCGCCCACAGGATACTACCGATCGAGATCGTCATCACCGTCCGCACAAATGCCCACACGATCCGAGTAGCGATCGATGGGATCGAACTCTGGGAAAAGGCGATCAATGGTAGTACCCCAAATAAAACCACAAAAACTATTACCACCCAGCCACTGGTGAGGAGATCGATCGGGAGTGGGAATTGGGTGATCACGAGAGGCTGGGGGATGGGGGGATGGATGGAAAACTATATCCGTTTTCACGTATAATTTAGTTCTGATCAAACCGATTCGGAGCAAAGATTACGGCTTACACGCGCCCCCTCGCTAATTTAATCGAGCAACTACAACGCTTGCCTGGAGTCGGCCCAAAATCTGCACAGCGGCTGGCTTTACATATTCTCAAAAGATCTTTGCCTGAAGTCGAGCAACTGGCACAAGCTCTGATCGATGCTAAACAGCAAGTCGGATTGTGTCAGGTCTGCTTTCATCTATCGGCAGAACCAACTTGTGATATCTGCCAAAATTCCCAGCGCGACTCGCATACGATCTGTGTGGTCGCTGATTCTCGTGATGTGATTGCCCTAGAGCGAACGCGAGAATATCACGGGAAATATCACGTGTTAGGTGGTGTGATCTCACCAATGGACGGGATTGGGCCAGAACAATTGAATATTTCGTCACTATTGCAGCGGATCAATCGTCAGGATGTCAAGGAAGTGATCGTCGCCGTCAGTCCAACTGTTGAAGGCGAAACTACCACCCTATATCTGGGCAGATTGATCTCGCCCCTAACCAAAGTAACCAGAATTGCCTTCGGACTACCGATGGGCGGCGATCTTGAATATGCCGACGAGATTACTCTGGCGCGGGCGTTAGAAGGTAGACGGGAGATTGATTAAGCCGCAAATTTCTTCTTAATCAACACAATTAATTGACCCAATTGTTTTTTCAAGGTATCAACTTCAGTTTCGAGTTGAATCACTTTTTCGATCGTTGGTTGATGTGCGGTACCTTTAATTTGTTGGAATGCTTCAAATTTAGCCGCTAAATCTTGAAGTTCAGCATGGTGGGACTGATTAGCAGTCAATAATTGCGACTGTAGCTCTTGAATCTCGATGTTGTGGGCTACTTGAATTTGAGCAATTTGAGCTTGCAACTGAATAATATCATTGTTGCTAACTTGAGTATCGCCACCACTTGAGACAGATCCAGGGAGTTCAGCAACACGCGGACGTGCTTTGCGAACTTTGACCATTGCCACCCGAATCGCTTCTGCGAGTACGACTCGATCAAAAGGCTTCTCGATAAATTCAAAAAATTCAAACGGTTCGGAAATCTTGCTGGTGACTTCTTCTTTTTTCCCTGACATCAATACCAAGGGAATTTTCTGATAGTCAGGATTTGACTGAATCTGTTGAAACACATCCCAGCCGCTCATTTTAGGTAGAATAAAATCTAGCATAATTAGGGATGGACGTTCTTTTTCGATAAAGTCGATTCCTTCCAGCCCATCTTTTGCTTCAATTACCTCAAAGTCACCTTCGGGCAGCATGTCTCGGACGGTTTTCCGAATCACGCGACTATCATCGATTACCAAGATTTTGTTAGTTGACACACTCGACTCCTTGTTGTCTTTTTACGCACGAAGGTCTTCTCACTCATCAGTTACCCCCTATATTTCTAATTATGCCCACATCTCCCACGGAACTTGCTGTTTGGCGTGCCGAAATTCAATCTTTACCACCGTGGTTGCGGAGATCGATCGGTACAGCTAGCGAATTATCCACAGTTCAGCAGATCGTCAAACAGCGTCAAATCCATACTATCTGCGAGGAAGGGCGATGTCCAAATCGGGCTGAGTGCTATAGTCAAAAGACAGCAACTTTCTTATTAATGGGGCCGATTTGCACTCGCAGTTGTGGTTTTTGTCAGGTCGATAAAGGTCATGCTCCCATGCCCCTAGATGCCCAGGAACCTCAAAAGGTAGCGGAAGCTGTCCAGTTGCTAGGACTCCGGTATGTGGTGCTGACAGCCGTGGCACGGGACGATTTAGCTGATGGTGGAGCAGGTGGATTTGTAGAAACGATCGAGGCAATTCGATCGATCAATCCTGATACTCAAATTGAAGTCCTGACTCCCGATTTTTGGAGTGGTAAGGATGCCAAACAGCAACAGCAAGAACGAGTTGCCGCCGTAGTTGCGGTCAAACCTGCTTGTTATAACCATAATGTCGAAACAGTAGCCAGACTCCAAGATCGAGTCCGCCGTGGCGCGAAATACCGTCGATCGCTAGATGTCCTCAGTCATGTCAAAGCCCTCGATCCAACCATTCCTACCAAGTCAGGACTAATGCTCGGACATGGTGAAACTGAAGCCGAAATTATTGAGACATTAACGGACTTGAGATCGATCAATTGTGACCGGATTACACTAGGACAGTACATGCGACCATCCCTAGAACATTTGCCAGTAGTCAAATATTGGACTCCAGCCGAATTTGATAGGTTAGGCGAAATCGCCACTGAATTGGGTTTTGGACACGTTCGTTCGGCACCATTGGTGCGGAGTTCTTATCACGCAGGGGAGTAAGTGTGGGAGATCCCGTAGGTTGGGTTTTGCGTAGCACTAGCGTAGCATCTCCCTCAGGAGATAACCCAACGAACACACCAATATCATAGAGATGTTGGGTTGTCTCATGGAGATGTTGGGTTGTTTCGTTCCGTTCGCGTAGCGTTTGCCTTAGCAAAAAGGCTACGCCAACATTCTTCAACCCAACCTACGCATCTACGCCCTACTTATAAAGATCCTGTCGATCGAATCCAGCCTGATCGAGAAACTTATGAGCAATTTGTAACCGCTGTTCAGCAATCATGGCACGGCTTTCTAATTCTTGAAATTTAGCTTCGGTTTCTTGATTTAACTTAGCTTGAGCTTTCAGTTTTTCTTCTAATTCATGAACTATTAGCATCACTCGATCTGGATCGACTTTTAGCTGCTTTTCCTGAATTTTTTGGACTAAATCTGCGGAGATTGATCGAGTATAAGGTTGAGCATCAATTTTAGTTACAACTGGCTCAACCGATTCTGCTACATCGGCTTGGAACTCTCGAACTATCGGTGCTTGGTTGCTTTGAGCCAGCCATAATACCTTGCTATCACGCTTGAGTACGAGTTGACCAGCGATCGTTTTAATCGTAAAAATACCTGCATTTACATTGATACTTTGGACTGGATACCAGTTATCTTTGAAGTTAACCAAAATATCCATATTAAACCGCTGTTTATTTTGGAATTTTTCAGTTGGCCACCATTTTTTCCACAGAATCGCTGGATCGGTATAAGAAATTCGATAACCAGCAGGGGTAACATAGTACTTGTATTCAACAAATCCAGCTCGATTAGCATCGCCAATCAACACAAACCCTCGATCAATCAAGACTCGATCGACTAGCTTTGAAAAGTGTGCATTATGCTTGATAATTACAGTTTGTGGCTTGGTTTGCAAATACATGATTGCGATTGCATCACCACTACGCATCAGCAGTTGAGATACGCCACCATTCACTTCTAGCCGCAGATTGGTACTAGCCAAAAGTTGATTGCTACCTTGGACAAACTTCTCTACTAGTTTGGTATCATCTAGCTCAAATATATTTGATTTTGTCGATAGTTCGCTAATCATATTCGTTAATATAAAATTTGAGAAAATAAATAAATTAGTAGAATTGCCCGATATTTAATAATTCACGCAGTAGCTAACCTCTCACCAACAATCTGAATCTTGAGTAGATCCTCGATTGAAGTGCTCCTTAATTCATATAGTACCCATCTCGATCAACTTATCGCTAATTGCCTGAATCTGCAGCAAAATAACCATCAGGAAGCACCAGATGAGTCAATCATAGCCAACGGTTTCATTGATTCGTATCCGACAAATGTCTGAGTTTATTAAATTCTGCGGTACTAACCTGAAATTCTTAGCTCAAAACTTCTCCTACAGCCAATCTCATCCCATTAACCAAATCTGTACCAGATTGAGGACGCTTGCCAGCTAGTTGGACTTCCCGCAGGAGTAAACAGCCAGAGCCAGTTTGAACAATTGGACCTAAACCTTTGACAATTTTAACGATCGTGCCAGGTATACTTAGGCTGAGATCTAGGCTGGCTATTTCGGGTAATAATATCTGAATTTCTGCGGGTAAATCAGCTTGAAACTCTGCTGACAATGGAACTGTGGTAAGGATTTTGAGAGACTGTGCGCGGAAAATAGCGACACAATTGGGATAAAAGCCCCGAATTTGATTATGTAGTGAAATGTTTGATCGAGTCCAGTCAATTAGGTACTCTGATTTCTGAATCGGCGGTGCCGCAATCGTCTCCAAATGCGCCTGGGGAATGGGTGTAATTCGATCGAGACTAACAATCGTCTCAATCAGTAAATCGGCACCTGCAATGGCTAATTTTGATGCCAACTCATCAGCATTATCGCCTAAACTTACCTGAGTTTCGTACTTGAGCAACATCGCCCCAGTATCCATTCCCGCATCCATGAGCATGGTGGTAATACCTGTGACTGTCACACCATCAGTCAAGCAACGTTGTATCGGTGCCGCCCCACGATACAACGGTAACAGTGATCCGTGAACATTGACACAACCAGATTTCGGCAAGTCCAGAATTTCTTGGGATAATATCTGCCCGTAGGCTACTACTACAAATATATCTGGATTGAGGTCGCGTAATGACTCGATCGTTTCAGGATCTTTTTTAATCCTAGCTGGCTGCCAAATTGGGATCTGATGGGCGTTAGCCAGTTCTTTAATCGGTGATGGTACCAATTGACTTCCTCGCCCTCGCTTTTTATCTGGCTGTGTTACTACTCCAACAACCTCGAATTCTGGGTTTGCTAAGAGTTTTTCTAGAGTGGGGATAGCGAAGTTGGGTGTACCGAAGAAGACGATTCGCATAAAAGGGGTTAGGGAATAGGGGATAGACAATTTGTAGGTTGAGTTGAAGAATGTTGGCGTAGCCTTTTTGCTAAGGCAAACGCTACGCGAACGGAACGAAACAACCCAACATTTCTAGAAATGTTGGGTTTCGCTCACTTGGATTGAGATAGATGTTGTCAGAACAATGAAAATCGCTCTACCCAACCTACGCAGGTTGTTACTTACTAGAAATGTTGGGTTTCGCTGACTTGGATTGAGATAGAGGTTGCAAGAACAATGAAAATCGCTCTACCCAACCTACGCAGGTTGTTATTCACCATCCACCATCCACCATCCACCTATTTAACAGCAACTCGATGTTCTAAACTCGCCTGCAACATCGGTGTTTTACTTACCGAATCATTAGCAATGGTAAACAGTGGATTGGAGAGAATACCTGCTAAGGTTGTTGCAACCAGAGTCATTAACGTAGCCACTTGTAGGGATCGCATCCCTGGTAGATTCCAATTTGTCACGGGGTAAATTTTGACCACATCAGACATCTCTTGAGGTTCTTTGACTACCATCATCTTGACGACGCGGAGGTAGTAATAAATCGATACCACACTGGTAACTAGAGCCACTAATACCAATCCATAAGCACCAGCTTTCCAGCCAGCCCAGAAGATATAGATTTTACCGAAGAAGCCAGCTAGGGGTGGAATTCCGCCGAGGGACAATAAACAAATACTTAAAGCAAGAGTGAGGAAGGGATCTTTTTGATATAAACCAGCATAATCGCTAATTCGATCGGTACCTGTCCGCAGTGCGAATAAAATCACACAGGTAAAAGCACCCAAGTTCATGAATAAGTAGATAAATAGGTAGAACACCATACTGGCATAACCAGTTTCAGTGCCGATTACCATCCCAATCATCACAAATCCAGCTTGGGCGATCGAGGAATATGCTAACATCCGCTTCATACTCGTCTGCGCTAGAGCCACGATATTTCCCAATACCATACTCAAAACTGCGAGTGCAGTAAAGACAAAATGCCACTCTTCCATCACCTGGGGGAATGCGGTGACAAGCAACCGAATTGCCAGGGCGAATCCAGCCGCTTTAGAACCCACAGACAGAAACGCAACTACGGGAGTCGGCGAACCTTCATAGACATCGGGAGTCCATTGGTGAAAAGGTACCGCCGAGATTTTAAAGGCAATCCCTGCAATCACGAATACCAGAGAGACAAGCAATCCTAATGATAGATTACCAGTAGAGCTAGCAATCCCCGTGGCGATTTCCGGTAATGTGGTTTCGCCACCAGATAATCCATACAGGAGCGAGAGTCCATATAGGAATACCGCCGAACTCGACGCGCCGATTAATAGGTACTTGAGGGCTGCTTCATTCGATCGAGGATCCCGTTTCATATACCCAGTCATCAGGTAGGATGAGATACTCAGGGTTTCCAACGACACAAAAATCGTTACCAGTTCAGTCGCCCCAGAGAGTAACATTCCCCCCAATGTAGCCGTCAGTAGAATCATCACAAACTCAGCCAAAGCTGTACCTGTCTGCTCGACATAGCTAACCGACATCAAAATTGTCACCGCCGCAGCGAGGACAATAATCCCCCGAAACACCACACTCAAAGGATCGCTACTAAACGCTCCAAAAAATGATACTGGATTAGGATTATCCCACTGTAATACTAGGGCAGCGATCGATACCAGTAGCCCACCCACCGCCACATAACAGAGATTCCGAGCACCACTGCGCCCAACAATCAAATCTCCAATCAGTACAGTGAGCAAAGTGATCACCACGATTCCCTCTGGTAGAATCGCCCCAGCATTTAGCTGGCTAACTAAATTATTAAAATCCATAGATATTTCTCTATATTAGGAGCCGATCGTCACTCAGTACACTTTCTGATTTTACAGCAGCAGGAGGCTTTAGTTGAGCTTTGGGTCTTAGGCTTTAAGTCAGTTCTTGACTCAATTATCCTTAGTCACATCTTGCAACAGTACAAAAATGTTGTTGCTAACCGTAGATCTAGGGTACCCATAAAGGGCACCCCTACACAATTAGACTGTAGGGGTGCCCTTCATGGGTACCCGAAGATCCATGCTTTTACTAATATCTCTGCACTGGTACAAGATGTGCTCAAATCCAAAGTCTATTCCCTCACTGGCAAAGCACAACAATTGATATCATCCAAACAAACCTTACCCCATTGGAGTGCCCAGCGAACTAACGTCACCCGATTATCGACACCCTCTCCAGCCTTTTTGAGAATATTGCTAATATGGTTGTCCACAGTCCGTTTGCTAATTGCTAATCGATCGGCAATTTCTTCATTAGTCAATCCAGTAGTTACCAGTTCGATTATTTCTATTTCTCGATCGGATAATGTCGCAGGTGTTTGCAGCTTATCATCATTAGTCATCTTAATATTTCTAGAGTCCGATCTTTAGTTGCGCGATTCTCCAGGGGAGAGGCTATCCCAACGATTCTAATCCCTTTAGCGGTTAGACTGCCACGAATTGCACTACTTATAACTAGCCCTAAACATGGCAATAGCTTGTCATCACCCGCCCACAACAACGGAGCTTTGCATAATACCCACAACTAACCAGATCCGCTGTTGTATCGCTTAAAACATCGATCCCAATTCCATTTCTGCCCATCTGAATGCCTGTACTGTGGATGTATTTTAAATCACCCAAATGCAGCGCGACGTGATCGGTTTTTTCAGGCGTACCAAAGAAAATCAGATCTCCAGGCAACATCTCTGCAACTGCAACGTGTCGCGTAAAAGCCTCCTGCTGATAAGAATCACGGGGTAGCCAAATTCCCTGAGACTGAAATGCCGCCTGCATCAAACCCGAACAATCGTAGTCAGGTGCCACCGTACCGCCCCACAAGTACTGATTGGGCACTTTCATCGCTGCCTCTGCAAAAGCAATAATTTCACGGATTCTAGCCGCAATTGTCGCCCGATCTACTTGCACTGACTGATAAATATCTGTTGTCAATTCCAGTTGCTCCACATCCGCAAGGTTCAACCAACCTGGATAATCATCCTCAACTAATCGCACCCGCATCGCTTGCCCATCAGGAGTCAGCGACTCAATCCGCAGATGTCGATCTGCCGCAGCTTGAGTCGCTAATCCAGTACAAATTGGGGAACTGTAAAGATCCAGATTAACTCGGCACCGATATTCATGATTAGTAGACAATTCGATCATTTAAGCTGCTGATTTTTGAATATTACTGAAAAATGATTGTACAAGATTATCCGAGAATTTACCGATCTAAATTTTAGCGATCGATATATCTATTCCGTGTAATTACTGAGTGATAGGAGTCACCTTTGACCCAAAATTAAAATATTAAAATAGAGAACACACAATACCTATATCTGTCGATCAAATCATCATCTCCAACTAAATATACCCTCCCTTCCCAGCCCTAATTTTTTGCAAAAATGATCGATCGGTAATTTCTCCTCTCGATCTGGGAATACTGATAAAGCTGGCAGTTATGGAGTGATCCGTCGATATTTTGACTTGGTAGCGTCCACAAAGTCAGCATGAGCAACAATCTTTAAATTCTTAT
>JAJAYU010000396.1 GCA_026786125.1 Chamaesiphon sp. | reverse complement strand
GTGGTACCCAGGTCGATGCCTACTACTTTACCCATCCGTTGCTTTTCCTAGATGACTAATTTGTCACAAATATTGGTCTTATTTTATCGCATCGATCCCCCAATTAGGTGGGTATAGCACTACTTAGGTGGCTGGAGTTCGACGATGGTATCTTTACAATGAAAGGGGATAGGGAATAGGGGCTAGGGGTTATGTGTCTATTGAGACACTTTTTACTAAAACTTATTCTTTGCTATTCCCTATCCCCTATCCCTTATTCTCTTTCTTTATGAATCTTGACGAACAAGTAAAAAAACTAATTGATGGCGCGCCAGATCTGGAGAGTCGCAAGAGCGTCAAAGAAATCGCACCAGTCTTGCAACAGGCTGCTGAAGCTTTACCCCAGACAACATATTATATCTGCCAAAGTCAGCAGGGCGAATCGGTAATCACCACTCTCCAGCATCATCGTCAACCTGATTTAGAAATCAAAGTTATTTACGCATTTGTTAAACCTGAGGATATCAGTCAATTCGATGGTGGTTCGCTGGTAAATGATTTAGCCGTCGAAGTTCCGGTGATTCAGCTCTTGTTCTATTTGCTAGCTTTCCCTGAGATCGATCGAATTGTCTTCCTAAATAACTCTCAAAATCTCGATCTTGGTAAAGAGATCTCGCGTCAGAGTTTGGAAGACTCGATTGAGCAGAGATTGCAGCAACCGCCTAAATCCCAATTACCACCTGATGTTTGCTAGAGTATCCAAATTTATGAATCCAATAGTCGATCGAGTTTGTATTTAAGATATAGATTCAATCGGTAAGATTATGCCTTCATCACCCCATGACAAAACAACGCACTAAATCTCTACCAATTCCACCCCAAACAGGATTTGTTAAAATTCTCCACGGGTTAATTATTATCAGCCTATCGATCATGATTGGCAGTGGCTTACAAATTTACAATGCTACTCCAGTCTTTGGTGGCAAAAATGGTTGGACATTTCCAAAGTGGGCGACTTTAGGTGATTGGTTAGCTGGCGGTAGAAATTGGCATTTTACAACCATGTGGGTATTTGCATTTACCTTGCTAATTTATGGTATTTACATCTTTCTGACCCAGCGGTGGAAAAGAAAATTTGTTTCTGGACAAGATTTACAAGCCCTAAAAGTCGGCCAAAATCCCAAGCGGCGCACTTATGCTTGGCATCGCCTAGTATATACAGGAATTATCCCCGTTTTGCTACTGGCGATCGGATCTGGATTGGCAATGTATAAACCAGCTCAGTTGCATTGGCTATCTGGATTATTTATCAACTGGCAAATCTTACGCACTGTACATTTCATGACAGTACCAATTTCCTTGTTATTTATCCTTGTGCATATCATTATGGGGATTCGATCTGGGGGGATTCGATTGACTCAATCGATGTTTCGTCCCTAGAGATAAATTAATAATCTTGCTAAATCTAGAGCAGCTAAAAAGATGAGTAACCTCAATCGTCGGCAAGCTATTCAATTATTAGGAATGTCTAGTATTGGTTATCTCCTCGGTAGTTGTAGCAATGATCTGACTACCCAAGTTGGCAATTTATCAGAGCCATTAAATCAGTCATTTGGAGAATTACTAGTTAGACCTCAACATCTAATTCCCAATTTTTCAGCTAGGGCGATCAATCCCAAAGCACTACTAATCAATACTTATGATCTTACTCCCGAAATTAATCCGATTAATTATAAATTAGTCGTTGATGGTGAAGTCAAATTTCCAACGGAACTGAACTTGTTCAATCTCAAAAAATTGCCATTTGCTTCAATAATTATGCAGCATGTTTGCGTTGAAGGATGGGCAGCCGTCGTCCAATGGGGCGGAATCAGACTGCGAGATTTAGCCCAAATGGTTCAACCCAAAGATGACGTTCGCTATGTCTTATTTGAATCAGCCGATAAATATACTGATAGCTGGGATCTCGCCTCAGCAATCCATCCTCAAACTTTGCTAGCCTATCAAATGAATGGACAGCCATTACCCATCAAAAATGGTGCACCAGTAAGATTAGCTGCACCGATTAAATTAGGTTACAAGCAGTCTAAATGGGTGACAAAGATTAGCTTTGTTAGCCAAATACCCAAAGGTGGTAAAGGTTATTGGGAAGAACAAGGATATGAATGGTTTGCTGGAATTTGATTAGTGAAACACCTGGGCAATCGCGAAAGCCGCGATCTCGGTTAGTCTCGCAGTGACGATGATATCGATCGAGCTGATTGCCCCGATAAACCCACTGGGAGGGCGAAGGGAACTGTCAAAGCATCGGATACCCAATTACGATAGCCCGAACGGTTTCACAGGCTGTGAGGTGCCGATCTAAGTACGAGAAATTTTGCTCGGATAGAAATATTCTGGTCGTAACGGGGAATGCTAAAATTGAGCTGAGGTATCATTTCTATCTACAATACTAGTCAGATTAGTTAATCGCGGATATCGATCGCTAGTCTAGGCTAAATTTAGATTGAACAACAATTACATAGGTGTTCGCTATGGAAGAATGGCAAAAGGAAATCTCCGGCGCGTTTAAAGATTTAACCGCTTTGTTTGATGGATTTGGTCGCGAACTCACAGAATTGGCCGCAGAAGTTACCGCCGAAGCTCAGGAAATCCTCAATCTCCAATGGGACGAACTGAAAGAAGTGTTGACTGAAATCTGGCAAGAATTTGAATTGGAATTTGAAGAACCTACTCCCTTTAATTGGGATATTCACGTCCCCACCAAGCCGATGCCAGATCCGGCAATCCATCCCGTTTGTGTTGGTTGTATCAACTATAATGGTTCTGCGTATGGCGGCAATCTATTGGTTTGCGGGTTTCATCCCTATGGCTGTACTGGCGATGCTTGTGAGGACTGGGAAGCCGATAGCAATAACGATCTCAATTAGGGATTGAGTATGTTGGGTCGATTTTGCCCTCACACTGTACTTGTCTCGCTCCAATCCCTAATCCAATTCAAATAACCGATAATTTATCACCGATTACATGAGTCAGGAAAATCCAGCATCAGTTACAACCACCCCAGTCGAAATGAAATATGGGGAACGCGAAATTATCAATGGTGAATTGATTACTTTCCCCAATCCTCGGATCGGGCGACGGTACAATGTCGATATTAGTTTGCCCGAATTTACCTGCAAATGTCCTTTTTCTGGCTACCCTGATTTTGCCACCATCGGTATCATTTATGTACCAGATCAGAAAGTGGTAGAACTCAAGGCATTGAAACTATATATCAATAGTTACCGCGATCGATATATCTCTCATGAGGAAGTAGCCAACCAGATCTTAGACGATTTTGTAGCGATCGCCGATCCCCATCACATCATCGTTAAAGCTGACTTTTCCCCACGGGGCAATGTTCACATGATCGTGGAAGTCACTCATCAGAAGTAGTGGATGGTGAATGGTGGATAGTAGATACTGAACTTATTATTACGCCCAGTCTCCGATCCGTGACCCAGTCCCCCAGTCCCCATTCCCTCTCTACTTCTCTGGCTCTTTACAATACTCAGTCAACCCCGTAGCGAGATCCCGTTCGGGACTGAAAGTATCTCTAGATTTTCGGAGTCCTTCATGTACCTTGGTGGACTTCCGTTCTTTGATACTGGCAACTAGCTGCTTATTTATTTCAGTTGCGCCTTGGTACATCATCAAGAATTTACCTTTATAGGTTTTGAGCTGCTCATCGTTCAAACTGACTGAATCTAGATTTTTCGCTGCTTTATCAAAGATTCCGACTAATTGCTCGATTGTCCCTACATCACCTTTAGTGCCAGCCGCAGTAATATCTTTAGTATCGGTTACGGTTTGGTTGACTACTTTGATCATGTTCGCGCATTGTGATACCTTGCTGTTACTACAGCTTACAGCCAAGCAGCTCGTAGCGATCGCGATGGCCAGAATTCCCCGCTGTTGCACTTTAAATTTCATTTTTCCTACCTCAGAACACACACCAAACGCCTTATTTTAGCTTATCTTTTCATCCGATCGTGTCCCAGACAGATCGATCGAGAGATATAATTTACAGGGCATGATTTCAGTGTCGTCAAGCGATGGGGTTAACTCCGGTATTTTATATGACCGTAGCTTGTAATGATTAGGGCAGTTTTATGGCAATATCTACAAATATTGCTGGAGGTCGGGCGGTGACTCTGGACGAACGAACAATTACGCAAATTGAAGCGCGAAACGTCGCTCGATTATGGCAATTTTGGTTTACGTTGCCGATCTATCCATACAATAACCGACGGACGATTCGGACAGAGGTCACGCCAGATATAATTTGGACATTCGACCAAGTTCAAGGTATTTTTTATGTCGTCGTACCGATTCGGATGACGGTGGTAAAACTAGTCGGTGGCGGTTTGCTTGTCTATGCACCTGTGGCACCGACGGGGGAATGTCTGGAATTAATGGACGAGCTTGTTCGGGTGCATGGCGATGTTCTGCACATTATCTTGCCAACGATTTCGGGGCTAGAACACAAGGTTTTTGTTGGCCCATTTGCGAGAGCTTTTCCCCAGGCACAGGTATGGGTATCACCAGATCAATGGAGTTTTCCGGTCAATCTGCCATTGGGTTGGCTGGGCTTACCTCAGGGACGGACGCAGATCCTCCCCCAAGATAGTGGCAAGACACCTTTCGGCGATGAGTTTGATTATGCCATCTTGGAGACGATCGATCTTGGCCCTGGACAGTTTGCTGAAGTTGCTTTTTTTCATCGTCGATCGCGCACACTCCTAGTTACTGATACAATTGTCTCGATTCCGATCGAACCACCGCCCATTCTCCAAGCCGAACTTTATCCACTATTATTTCATGCACGGAATCAAGCCAGCGATCTGATTTCTGACACTCCCGCAAATCGACTTCAGGGCTGGCAACGCATTTGCTTGTTTGCCTTCTATTTCCAGCCCAACGTACTGGAAATCCGCTCTTGGAGTGAAACCTTTCGCAAGTCACTAAGGGCAGCAGATCGCTCAAGACAGGGCTACTTTGGTCTATATCCGTTTCAGTGGCGAGCAGACTGGCAGCAGGAATTTACTGAGTTACAGAATAATGGTCGATTGTTGGTTGCACCGATTCTTCAGACTCTCATTCTCAATCGCGCGCCTACTCAAACGATCGCATGGGTCGATCGCGTGTCACAATGGGACTTCCGACAGATTATTCCCTGTCACTTTGATGGGCCGATTACCGCGACTCCCAGGGATTTTCGAGCAGCTTTTGACTTTCTCAAATCTAGGAATCCAGTCGATGCTAGTTTATCAACAATAGATCATAACTTACTCCAGAAAATTGAACGGCAATTAGTTCGATGGCGAATTATTGTTCCCGCCAAATAAAAAGTCTAGTCCCAATTGCTAAGTCCTAGCCTGTTGATCGTGAATACTTCTACTTCTGACTTTACAACCATCTTAAATCAAGCGGCTCAATCTGTCGTTGGCGGAGCCGATCTGCAAGAGAATCGCCCAACCAAAGAGGTAATGGTTAATGCGTTGCAATCAGCCGAAATATTTGCTAGACGTGATAAATTAGTCATCCCGTTTGAATCTCTGATTGGTGAATGGCGACTGTGTTTTGCTACTGGCGCAAAGAAGGATAAACAACGGGGCGGAATTAAATTAGGTAGCGGATTTTATTTCCCAAAAGTTACACCAGCATCGATCGCTTTTACTCAGGATAGTGGTTCGTTAACAGGGACAGCAACGAATAAGCTAATTGTTGCAGCAGTTCAGTTTAAGTTTACTGGGCCTTGTCGTTATCTAGGTAAAAAAAACCTATTAGCATTTGATTTTACCCAGATCCAACTAAAAATACTAGGAGCGACAATCTATCAAGGCAAAATTCGCAGTGGCAAACGTGGCGGCAAAGATTTTGAACAACTTTCGATCGCTAATTTACCATTCTTCGCTTTTTTCTGGGCGGGTGAACATAGCATTGCGGCACGGGGTCGTGGTGGAGGGTTAGCGTTGTGGGTGCGAGACTAGTTCTTTGACCTACTATATAAGTTAAATAGATTATGCAATATGTCTTAATTATTCACGAAGTTGAAGACTACAAATCATGGAAAAAAGTTTTTGATAATGCAGCTGATATTCGCAAGCAAGCTGGAGAGAGAACATATCAAGTACTGAAATATGAAAATAACCCTAACAAAGTAGTTCATTTTTCAGCATGGATATTGATCGATGCTGCCAAGCATTTTTTTGAATCTCCTAAATTAGTCGAAATCAGAAAAGAAGCTGGAGTAAAGTCTCCTGAATTTATATATCTAGATCAACTAGAATCAGGCATATTATAATTTTTCATGGTTTTTCAACTAACTCTTATCAGGGGTGATTCTAACTGGTGTGCATTGCCCACCATCCACCATTCACTATCCACCATTCACCATCCACCAATTAATGAAAACAATCGACGAAATCAATGATAAGATCAGCCAAAAGCAAGCAGTTGTTTGGACGGTAGATGAAGTCAAGCTCAAAGTTGATGAACTAGGTATTGCCAAAATTGCCGAGCTGGTAGATGTAATTACGACAGGCAGTTTTGAACCGATGGAATCATCGGGAGCGATTCTCAATTTAGGACACACAGATCCACCAATCAAGATTCGATCGTGTACATTAGATGGCGTACCTGCTTATGCTGGATTTGGGGCAGTCGATCTTTATCTAGGTGCGACTCAATTAGTTGATTATACTAGCGAAATCGGTGACGGCGAGGATCGCAAAGAACGTGGTGGCGCGCATGTAATTGCGGACTTAATTGCTGGCAAAAGTGTCAATTTACGCGCCATTGGTCAAGGCACAGATTGCTATCCCCGCACCGCATTTGATACGACAATTACCAAAGATACTATCAATCAATTCTATCTCTACAATCCTCGTAATTTATACCAAAATTTCATCGTTGGTGTCAATGGTGGCGATCGACAACTATACACTTATCTTGGCCCGTTACAGCCCCAATTAGGTAATGCCGTATATTCAAATGCTGGGGCAATTTCACCCCTATTAAACGATCCAGATCTGGAAGTAATTGGTATCGGTACGCGAATTTGGCTAGGTGGAGCCATTGGCTATGTTGCCTGGGAAGGCACCCAACATTTCCCGCTCCAGCGTCGTGCCGAAAATCGCACTCCCATTGGCCCTGCGGCCACTCTTGCCCTAGTTGGTGATGCCAAAGAGATGGATCCCAACTGGGTACGCGGCTGTTATCTCAAAAATTATGGCCCTTCCCTAATGCTGGGCGTAGGTGTGCCAATTCCGGTCTTGAATGCTGATATTGTGGCTAAATGTGCCGTACAGGATCGTGATATTTTCGCTCCCGTTGTCGATTTTTCGATTCCCCGTCGAGTGCGCCCGACATTTGGGCTAGTTAGCTATGAGCAGCTCAAGTCAGGTAAGATCAAAATTGAAGGTAGAACTGTCAGAGTAGCTCCCCTGGCGAGTATCTATCGATCAAAACAAGTCGCCATTGAGCTAAAAGATGTAATCGATCGAGGTGAATTTTTACTCACGGAAGCGGTGTCTATGTTACCACGCGATCGAATGTTTATCCCCCAAGATCGTCGTCAAATGGCTAGTCTCTCCGATGAATAATGATCTTCTCCCCCCTGCGATGATTGCGATCTATCCTGGCAGTTTTGACCCGATTACCCTCGGTCATTTAGACATTATCGAACGTGGTAGCAAACTATTCGATCGAGTTGTGGTCGCAGTACTGCGAAATCCTGGTAAGTCACCATTATTTACCGTCGAACAACGTCTGCGCCAAATTCAGACAGCTACTCAACATTTACCACATGTGGAAGTTGATAGCTTCGATGGGTTAACTGTTGATTATGCCAATCTCATCGGTGCTAAGGTGCTGCTCAGAGGACTGCGGGTGATGTCTGATTTTGAGAAGGAACTCCAAATGGCACACACCAACAAAACTCTATCGAAAGAAATCGAAACAGTATTTTTGGCAACTTCAACTGAGCATGGTTTCTTGAGTAGCAGCATTGTCAAAGAAATCGCTAAATTCAACGGATCGATCAATCACCTCGTTCCAGATCATGTTGCAGCAGAGATGTATCAATCTTACCAAAATCAAGCTCCTAAACAATAGCAAAAAAATCACATAATTACTCAAAATTATTCATCGATCTTTTCATGAATGCTTGATCGATTATAATCTAGATATTGCGTAGAGTGGGCACTGCCCACCATCTAGATTTCAGGCTTAAAGAAAGAATAAACTTGGAATAAGTCGATCTTTTATTCAACTGCCGCTACAGCTTTTTCTGCTTCCACAGTCTGAACGACCACGATGGGAGCTACTTTAGTTATAGGTGTCGATTTTGAGGGTACTGAAGTGGTTAGCGGTAAGCTATCTTTATATCTTTCATATAGATCGGTGGCTGGAATTACTGTTGTAAAACTTTTTGGTAATCGATATTGCTGTGGATCGTATTTCTGGCGAACATTAGTAACAGTTTTACAGTAGGTTTCCCATTTTTTCATCAGTAACAAGAATGCTTGGAATTTTTGATAGGCATCTTCATGCTTCTCTTTTAGTCCAATATATTGGAGTAGTTTGGCGTAAGTTTCTGGACGATTATATTCATCTGATATGCCAATAATTGGCCCTAATTTTTCAAATACATCATATTTAACCATTACCAATAATAGTAAACTGTCAAGATTTAGCAAATCTTCGTTTTTCAAATCGTTAATAGTATTATTAACGCCACGTAGCACCGAGAAGTCATCAAAATGATATCGTTTAAATAACAATAATAGTCTTAAGCCAAGAGGTGTTTGAGCAACCTTACAGACTTCTGTTGTATATGCTTGCAAAGCAATTTTTCCTTCTTCTGTTTTTAGTTGAGGTAACAGTTCTGCTAATTTTTGATTTACCTGCTGTGTAAATTCGCTAGCATCAAGTTCTTCAGCTAAAAGGTTATTAACGAGTTTGTATAATTGTTGCTGCGTGCTGCTACAATGCCTAGACTCACCACCTTCAATCGTCAAAAAACTATTTTGGGCACCAATTGCCGCAGTGAGCATGTCAAGTATATCGTCTAGTCCTGTATATTCACCCATTGATCGATGAATATAACTTTTGATCTTGACGAATGCTGTAAATTCGCTATTTCCAAACTTCTCACCGTGCATATTTTCAGCTTGATTGCCAATTGTAATTAGCTGATCTAAGTTGCGCTGATGCAAGAATTCATCACTTTCCAATATTCTGGGTTTCTGAAATTTGTCTGTCAACTTAGATAAGAATGAATTACGTTTAAACTCCAACATTTTTTTAGAGTTTAATAATAAATGCACTACAGGGAACAGAGCTAAACCGCCAACAACTACCAGAATTGCGATTAAGAGCGGTGTTGACAGCACAAATGTGAAATTTGAGTTGCCAACGGCGGTCGTGTTGCCATTTCCAGGGGTGGTAGTGGGGTGCGTCGTTGTCTCAGCACCATTTAGCTCCTCTCCTTTTTTCGTATAGTTTGGATCGTCAAATAGTTCCGCTGGGTAGTCTTTCTGAATTTTTCTGTTGATCGCATGAGGATCGGGCAAAGCTACACCACCCACAGTTCTAGGCGGCGCTGCTTCAGTCTTGGCGGGTTTTGCTTGAGATCGAGCAACAGTAGGGATTAGAGCACTTGAAACGGATATTCCTACACTGCTGATGAGTAATGATTTTGGCAAATGGCTAGACATAATATCTCGATCGAATAATATTGCTTATCCTTAGACTACCCACTAGAACTTACAAAAGATACATTTTTGATTCGCGCCAGATCTAATGATTTAGATTTTGCTCACACGCGCCTGTCGTCGAGCCATTGTTGAAGGATTACCGCAGCCGCAATTCGATCGATTGTCCCTTTATTTTGAGATACTGAGATTTTCGCCGTCTTCATCATTTCTTCCGCAGCATAGGATGTCAAGCGTTCGTCTACATATTCGATCGGTAATTCTATGACAGCAGCTACCCGCCGTGCAAATTTCTGTACCTGCTTGGCTTGGGAACCGATACTTCCATCCATCTTATATGGCAATCCCAGGACTAATATTTCTACCTGTCGCTCCGCGATAATCTGCCTCAATTGGGCGATATCTTCCTGAAATGAACTGCGCCAAATCGTCGTAATCCCCGTTGCAATCAACCCCAACCCATCGCAGCCAGCTACGCCGATGCGTTTGCCTCCAACATCCAATCCTAACGCTCTCATATATCGGCTCTCAACTAAAATCACAGGTAGGGGTAATCTATGAGTTACCTCTACCTGTGATTTTAGCTCTATCTCTGGTCTAATTTGGCTATTATGCCGCTAATTCGTGGCTAATTTCATCACCAATTTTATCGACCAAACTCAATACATTAGATTGTGGTAAAGTCAGCTCAGTTGTAGGTGCTAATAGATTGAGAAATCTGGCGGCAATCTCATCTTGACGACCCAAGAAAAACTGCTCCCAATTAGCCTGATTTGGCTCGATGTGACTATCAACTTTACAAGCTGGTGATTTGGCATTATTACCAGCTAGCTCACGTTTGACGGTAAATTCAAACACGCAGAGACTATTGAATCGAGCGTCTTTAGCTCTGGCAGGAATTGAATTAGCGATCGCATGACATTTGGTAACTTGATCGATCAGTTGTTGCCAGTGGAAGCTAAAACTTGCCTGATTTGCACCTTTTACAACGTAAGCTAGCCCAATTTCATGTAATGGTTGATTATTCCCATCCAGCAGTAATACTTCATAGCATTGAGCGGTGCCATATTTCTCGCGATCGCTATATGATTGCTTGCTATATTGTCCAGCAACAACTAGCCGTTCTTCTTGGCGGGAAACCTGTCTGTCAAAGGCAAATAATGGCGATCGAGGTACCACCAACATCCGTGGTGATTGGATTAATAATCCGCGTTCTTTGCCGCCACTATATTAATATTGAATGTCAATGGCGAACAAGCCATATTTGGCTCTAGCCCTTTCTTAGTACAAGTATATCATGAATTCATCAAAATAGTACATAAAGACCAAAAATTTAGGGGCGGGTTTATATTTGGAATGCTGCCCACAAAAAACATCTTGCTAATTTCCAAGACGCTATGCTATGATTATATGTCTGGCATTATGTCAATTTTTATAATTTACGATCTAAAGTGACAGGCTCGCGTGGCGACGCTTTAATGCGAAAAAATAGGAAATAGCGAGATTAAAGCATATGGCAAATATTAAGTCTGCAATCAAACGTGTCGAAGTCGCTGAGCGCAATAGACTTCGCAACAAGGCGCACAAATCCGTGGTACGGACATTGATGAAAAAATACTTCATCGCAGTCGAGAAGCATACTGCAACACCTTCGGACGAAACATCTGCCGAAGTTCAAAAATGTATGAATGAAGCATACAAAAAAATCGACAAAGCCGTTCAAAAAGGTGTTTTACATCGGAACAACGGTGCTAACAAGAAATCTCGCCTAGCTAAAGCGATCGCCGTCAAAGTGGCCGCGTAGACCAAAGACTCCGCTCAAAACCAGTTTACCTGTGCTAAATGCAGCTAATTGATACTCACGTTCATATCAACTTCGATAGCTTTGATGCAGATTTGGAAGCGGTGCGCGATCGCTGGCGAGAGCAAGGGGTGGTACAGCTAGTACACTCTTGTGTAACGCCAGCCGAGTTTACCAAGACGCAGAAATTAGCAGATCTGCTGCCAGAATTGTTCTTTTCGGTAGGGTTGCATCCGCTGGACGCAAAATTATGGGAAGCAGATCTGGGAGATCAGATTCGGGCACCGGCGACTAGCGACAAACGGGTGGTAGCGATCGGTGAAATGGGGTTAGACTTTTTTAAAGCTGACAACCAGGAATGGCAGGTTGAGGTCTTTCGATCGCAATTACAGATTGCCAGAGATCTAGACTTACCAGTGATTATTCACTGCCGCGATGCCGCCGTAATGATGCGCCAAGTTTGCGAACAGTTCTGGGGCGAATTCGGACAAGTCCGGGGCGTGATGCACTGTTGGTCAGGAACTCCAGAGGAAACCCAATGGTTTCTGGATTTGGGCTTCTTGATCAGCTTCAGCGGGGTAGTTACATTTAAGAATGCAACTCAGATTCAAGCTTCGGCTCAAATCGTACCTGCCGATAAGTTGTTGATTGAAACAGACTGCCCGTTTTTGGCACCTGTACCCAAACGGGGTAAGCGCAACGAACCAGCATTCGTTAGTCATGTTGCCAGCTACCTAGCACAGTTAAGAGGTGAAAATCTCGACCTGCTTGCTGATTTTACAACAGCTAATGCTAGAGAATTATTTAAACTACCAATATTATCAACTATTTAGCTAACCATATTAAATCTTTTTTCGCAGATCCAATCCAGCCTAAATCAATATACTTTCGCCACGAAGATGTTTTTGAACCCATACTCGCAGGTTAATACTTTCCCAGCCGCAGCAAATGCAAGATCGGAGCAAAGAAATTACTACTCGCAATGGGGGCATTTTAAGTATGTATACACATAATCAGATCGCTGGGGCTAACAAACAGAAAGTAGCTACATTGCAGTACCAAGATCGATCTCGCTAAGTTGGGAACGCCAACTTAATCTAGCAAAATCGATCGCCATTTAGAACGCACTCACAGAGGAATATACATGACTAGTCAGATTACTACGACGGCATCCACTTACATGTTGCCCGATTTAGTAGAGATTCAGCGTTCTAGCTTTCGCTGGTTCTTGGAAGAAGGTTTGATCGAAGAATTAGACAGCTTTTCACCAATTACTGACTACACTGGCAAACTGGAATTGAGATTCCTGGCCAAAAATTACAAGCTCAAACGTCCTAAATATGACGTGGATGAAGCAAAGCGACGCGATGCTAGCTATGCGGTGCAGATGTATGTACCGACTCAATTAATCAACAAAGAAGATAAAGGCAAAATCATCGAGCAGGATGTCTTTATTGGTGATCTGCCATTGATGACCGATCGGGGTACGTTTATCATTAACGGTGCTGAACGGGTAATTGTCAATCAGATCGTCCGATCGCCTGGGGTTTATTATAAGTCTGAGCTAGACAAGAATGGTCGTCGGACTTACAGCGCGTCTTTGATTCCTAACCGTGGAGCGTGGCTGAAGTTTGAGACTGATAAAAATGATATCGTGTGGGTGCGGATCGATAAGACTCGTAAGCTTTCCGCGCAGGTATTATTGAAAGCTTTGGGCTTGAGTGATAATGAGATTTTTGACTCGTTGCGGCACCCTGAATTTTATCAAAAGACGATCGATAAAGAAGGGAATCTGACCGAAGAAGAAGCTTTGATGGAGCTGTATAAGAAACTGCGTCCAGGCGAACCACCTACTGTCAGTGGTGGTCAGCAATTGCTCGACTCGCGCTTCTTTGACCCCAAACGTTATGACTTGGGTAAAGTTGGTCGGTATAAATTAAATCGCAAATTGCGGTTGACGACCCCTGATGCGATTCGGGTGTTGACTCCTCAGGATATCTTGTGTGCGATCGATTATCTGATCAACCTGGAATTTGATATCGGTAGCACCGATGACATCGATCACCTAGGTAATCGCCGCGTGCGTTCCGTTGGTGAGCTATTACAGAACCAAATTCGGGTCGGCTTTAATCGGCTCGAACGGATTATCCGCGAACGGATGACAGTTTCTGAGACGAGTAGTTTGACTCCAGCCAGTTTAGTTAACCCCAAACCATTGGTAGCCGCTGTCAAGGAATTTTTTGGTTCCTCGCAACTGTCCCAATTTATGGATCAAACCAATCCCCTCGCGGAATTGACTCACAAACGCCGTTTGTCAGCCTTAGGCCCTGGTGGTTTGACGCGAGAACGGGCTGGTTTTGCGGTACGAGACATCCACACATCCCACTATGGGCGGATTTGTCCGATCGAAACGCCTGAAGGCCCTAACGCTGGCTTGATCGGTTCGCTGGCTACTCACGCACGGGTGAATCAGTATGGATTCATCGAAACGCCGTTCCTTCCGGTCGAAAATGGTCGGGTGAAACGGGAGCTGGAAGCTGAGTATATGACAGCGGATCAGGAAGATGATCTGCGGGTTGCTCCTGGAGATATTACCACTGATGAGAATGGGTATATCTTGGGTTCGACAATTCCTGTGCGTTATCGTCATGAATTTACCACTACCACACCGGATCAGGTGGATTATGTGGCGATTTCCCCCGTCCAGATTATTTCGGTAGCGACATCGTTGATTCCGTTCCTCGAACATGATGATGCTAACCGCGCCCTGATGGGTTCTAACATGCAACGTCAGGCGGTACCATTGTTACGTCCTGAGCGTCCCTTAGTTGGTACGGGACTAGAAGTCCAAGCTGCGCGGGATTCAGGGATGGTCGTTGTGGCCAAATTCGAAGGGGTTGTTTGCTTTGTCGAAGCAGAATCGATCGATGTCAAAGGTGATAATGGTCGGACTCAGAAGTATCTGCTCCAAAAATATCACCGTTCTAACCAGGATACTTGCCTAAACCAACGTCCTCTAGTCAATATCGGCGATCGAGTGGTTGCAGGTCAAGTACTGGCTGATGGTTCGGCAACTGAAGGCGGAGAACTGGCTCTAGGTCAGAATATTCTCGTTGCCTACATGCCGTGGGAAGGCTACAACTATGAGGATGCGATTCTGATTAGTGAGAAATTAGTTTCCCAGGATTTCTACACCAGTATCCACATTGAGAAGTTTGAAATCGAAGCCCGTCAAACTAAACTCGGCCCTGAAGAAATCACTCGTGAGATTCCCAACGTCAGTGAAGAATCATTACGAAACCTTGACGAAACTGGAATCATCCGTAAAGGTGCCTGGGTGATGTCTGGTGACATTCTCGTTGGTAAAGTGACTCCCAAAGGTGAGTCGGATCAACCACCTGAAGAAAAACTCCTCCGCGCTATTTTCGGTGAGAAAGCCCGCGATGTCCGCGATAACTCCCTCCGCGTCCCCAACGGTGAAAAAGGTCGCGTCGTCGATGTCCGCGTATTTACCCGCGAACAAGGCGATGAATTGCCACCTGGAGCGAATATGGTCGTCCGGATCTACGTTGCTCAAAAACGGAAAATCCAAGTCGGCGATAAAATGGCGGGACGACATGGAAACAAAGGGATTGTCTCGCGGATTATGCCTGTGGAAGATATGCCTTATCTTCCCGATGGTACCGCCGTGGATATTGTCCTCAACCCTCTGGGTGTACCGTCAC
Organism: Chamaesiphon sp.; assembly: GCA_026786125.1. Lineage (GTDB taxonomy): Bacteria > Cyanobacteriota > Cyanobacteriia > Cyanobacteriales > Chamaesiphonaceae > Chamaesiphon. The sequence goes on along the minus strand of JAJAYU010000396.1, from coordinate 825 downwards.
GGATGAACGTTGGACAGGTATTTGAATGTCTGCTAGGGTGGGCAGGACATAACTTGGGCAAACGATTTAAAGTGACCCCATTCGATGAAATGTATGCACCTGAAGCATCTCGATCAACAGTTCATAGTAAGCTCAAACAGGCTGCTAAAGCCCAGGGTAAACCGTGGATTTTCGATAAAGAAGAGCCAGGTAAAACTACAGTATACGATGGACGCACAGGTGAAGCATTCGATCGACCTGTAACAGTCGGCAAGGCGTATATGCTCAAACTTGTCCACTTAGTCGATGACAAGATTCACGCCCGTTCTACCGGACCTTACTCTCTGGTTACGCAACAGCCTCTCGGTGGTAAAGCGCAGCAAGGTGGACAGCGGTTTGGAGAAATGGAAGTATGGGCACTAGAAGCATTCGGTGCAGCTTATACGCTCCAAGAGTTGCTGACAGTCAAGTCTGACGATATGCAAGGACGGAATGATGCGCTTAATGCGATCGTTAAAGGTAAGTCTATTCCTAGCCCTGGTACGCCTGAATCCTTCAAGGTACTGATGCGCGAGTTACAATCCCTCGGATTGGATATCGCCGTCCATAAAGTCGAGCAAACACCTGACGGCGATAGCCGCGACGTGGAAGTCGATCTGATGGCAGATGTTAATACCCGCCGTGCCCCATCGCGTCCGACTTATGAGTCCTTTGCTCGTGGAGACGATAGCGAAGAAGTCTAAGAGTTGGGAGTGCGGAGTTGGGAGTTGGGAGTGACTTAGTAAAGAAGTAAAGAAGTAATAAATTACTCTTAATTCCCTAAGCCCCAATTTCTCTCCTAACTAT
>JAJAYU010000395.1 GCA_026786125.1 Chamaesiphon sp. | reverse complement strand
TCTATGCACTTTGGCGTAGTTATTTCTGGCAATCATTTATTATTCCCGAGTCTCCCTGTCTCCCAGTTTTCTCGTCTGTTCTAAAATATTACCTGGAGTTACGCCGAAGACTACTAGCCTGCCCCCTAGCTTCAGTGGGTGGTCTTGAGCTAAAATTGACATTCTGCAAATTAACTGGTGCAGACATCCTCGATCGGAGCATCGAGCCTACAGTATAAGTCTAACTATTATTTAAACGGAATTTAGAGATCGTGGAAAACAAATTAATGTTAATGATTCCTGGCCCTACACCAGTGCCTGAGAATGTGTTGCTGGCTCTAGCTAAACATCCGATCGGACATCGGAGTGGTGAGTTCAGTCAAATTATGGCTGAGGTGACGGCAAATCTCAAGTGGTTGCACCAAACTGAAAATGATGTGCTGATGCTGACTGTCTCTGGCACAGGGGCGATGGAAGCAGGGATGATTAATTTCTTTAGTCCTGGCGATCGAGTTTTGGTTGTTCACAATGGTAAATTTGGGGAACGCTGGGCGGAAGTTGCCAAGGCGTTTGGGCTGGATGTGGTCGAAGTAACGGCTCCCTGGGGTCAACCGATCGATCCCAATGCGGTCAAAGCGGCTCTAGATGCCGACACTGGCAAGGCAATTAAAGGTGTAGTCGTGACTCACAGTGAGACTTCTACTGGGGTAATTAATGACCTAGAGACGATCGCTAAGTACATCAAGGCTCACGGTGCACTGTCGATTATTGATGCTGTGACTAGCCTGGGAGCGTCAAATGTCCCGATCGATACTTGGGGTCTAGATGTGGTCTGTTCTGGCTCCCAGAAGGGGTTTATGATTCCGCCTGGACTGGGGTTTGTGACGGTTAGTCCCAAGGCTTGGGAAGCTTATAAGGTCGCGAAATTACCTCGCTATTACATGGATTTGGGCAAATATAGTAAGGATGCTGCCAAGAACACGACTCCATTTACCCCACCAGTTAACCTGATTTTCGCTTTGCAAGCTGCGTTGAAAATGATGAAGGCTGAGGGATTGGAAAACATTTTCGCACGTCACCTGCGACACATGCACGCGACTCGGGCGGCGATTACGGCGATGGGTTTGGCGTTGTATGCACCTGAGGGGCATGGGAGTCCGGCGATTACGGCTGTTGCACCGACTACGGTGGATGCGGAGCAGATTCGCAGTGTGATGAAGAAGAAGTTTGATATTGTGCTGGCTGGTGGTCAGGATGCTCTCAAGGGTAAGATTTTCAGAATCGGTCATTTGGGGTTTGTGTGCGATCGAGATATTCTGACTGCGTTGGCTGCTTTGGAGGCGACGATTGCGGAGTTGGGGCATAGTGGGTTTACGCCTGGGGCGGGGGGTGCTGCTGCGGCTAAGGTGTTGATGAAGTAATTAGTGTGCTTGTAATTAGCGAATCGGCAAACTATTAGAACTTGTGAGTTTCAGTCTTCCTCGTGAGGACAGAATCCCAACACAACCCCAGGGCTGATTTATTGAAAACAGAAAAATTCGTAGGGGCGGGGTTATGCTATTAATTACGAATCTACAGATAACTACCGTACGAACCCGCCCTCACCCACCAGTAACATTCAGATCGTTAGGTTGTCGTTGGGGTTGGGCAGGTTCGGACGAAGGCTAACTTCAGGTTTGAATTAGTAGCATAAACCTGCCCCTACAGCGTTAACGTTCGCGTAACGGAATTATCTTTTCACCAATGAATCAACCCTGTCCAGTCTCCCCATCTCCCCATTTATCAATGTTGCTGACTGCAAAATTCACGATCGCCAACCACCAACTCCCCCTAGCTGTGTACCGGGAAATTGCGGCGCATTTGCGGCAATTTGAGGGAGTTACTGTATCATTTTTGACTCAAATCGATCGAGAGTTTAGTTATACTGAAAGCCAACTGGGTGGTCTAGAGATTATGGGTGCCAATTTACTGACTGATGTGGATCGAATTAGGATGGATCGGTTGTTGAATTATTATGCCGATCGTTATCATCAGTGGGAGATCCAGAGCGATTTGACTATTGTTGATACTTGAATTGAGCTGATTATTGATCGATTGATCGTCATTGCGCTAACTTTTGTAATATAATCTACATTAATTCCAGCTTTGATGAAGTTTGGCACAATCCCTAAATGGATTATTTCAAGTTAAATAGGATAGCGTTTAGGTACCTTAAATTTAGTGACTAAATCGTCAATAGCTACTGTCTACAGCAATCTTTTAAATATTTTTGAAATCAATGATGCTAAATAGATTTTGGGGCGGTAGCAATCGGAAGGATTCCCGTGACAAGGAGCAAATTCTGAGTAAAGTTGTGCCTCAGTCGCCGTCCCAAAATCTGGTTGGATCTGTGCCAACTGAAAATTTAGTGGAAGTCGGTATCGCCAGAGATCAGAGCAGTAGGCAGTCTCCGCCGATTGAGTCTACAAGTTTAGATCTACCGATCGCAACCGACGATCCAGAAGCCTGGTATCAGCAGGGTAATTTGTATCGGGATAGGGGGAAGCTGGATGTTGCTTTAGCTTATTACAATAAAACGATCGAATTAGAACCCGACAGACCAGAAACTTGGTCTAATTTGGGCTGGGTATTGGTTGGGCTGGGACGATATGAAGAGGCTTTGGCTGCTTATGAGCAGGCGATTGGACTGCAACCGCAAGATGGTGATAGTTGGGCAAGTCAAGGCTGGGTCTTGTTTCTATTGGGACGTTATCAGGAAACTGTAGAAAGTTGCGATCAAGCGATCAATCTCAATTCTACCGATCGATTTGCGTGGTATCAACAGGGACGGGGATTATTTGAATTAGGGGAATTCGATCAAGCAATTCGGGCTTATGATCGGGCATTAGCGATCGATCCAACTGATAGTCTGACTCTATCCCACAAGGGTTTGTTATTATTTCAGATCGATCAAATGCAGGCAGCTTGTAGTTGCTATGAGCAGAGTTTACAGATCGATCCGCGCGATCCATTAGCTTGGAATAATCACGGTCAAATATTATTTCAAATGGGGGATATTTCCGGTGCGATTGATTCTTATCAACAGGCAACTGAACTCGATCCACAATTTTATCAGGCTTGGAATAATTTAGGTGTTGCTCACCTTGAACAAAAGAGTTTTCAAGACGCACTGCGCTGTTGTCAACAATCGATCGATCTGGCACCAGATTTTCAACCAGCTTGGTGTAATCAGGGCAAAGTATTATTTTTCTTGGGCGATTATGAGGCAGCTTTAACTGCTTATACTAGAGTTACTCAACTCCAACCAGACTTTTACCCCGCCTGGAATTATTGCGGCAATATTCTATTTCATCTCGGTGAATTGGAACCTGCGCTCAAGCGATATGAAACTGTGACTAAATTGCAGCCCCAACTAGCGGAAGGGTGGACAAATCGGGGCAATATCCTCGCCCAACTCGATCGACCAGTGGAAGCTCTCAATTGCTATACTCAAGTCACCAATCTTCTGCCCAAGGACGCTGATGCTTGGAACAATCGGGGCAAGGTGATGTTTCAATTGGGTAGGTACGAACATGCCCTCGATTGTTATCAGAAAGCCACGCAACTAGATCCCCACCATAGCGATGCTTGGAACGATCGTGGCAAAACTTTGTTTAAGCTGACTAAATTTGAGGCGGCAATTAATTCTTACGAACAGGCGACGAAGCTGCATCCAGAGTTTTATACAGCTTGGAATAATTTAGGTGTCGCCCAGTTTCATCTCCAACGCTATGAAGCCGCCATTGCTAGTTATGATTGTACGATTAAGCTCGAACCCCAATTTCATCAGGCTTGGTACAACAAGGGCATGGCTTTGTTTCATCTGAGTCAGTATGAGCAATCTTTAGCTTGTTACGATCAAACCCTCAAGCTCAAGCCAGATTACCATCAAGCTTGGAATAATTTAGGCTATGTGCTGTTTCATTTGGGTAGAAATGAGGAAGCAATTGATAGCTACACTCGCACTCTAAAACTTAATCCCGAATTTTATCCCGCCTGGTACAATCAAGGCATGACCCTCGCCCATCAGGGTAAATATGCTGAGGCGATCGATAGTTATGACCAAGCTCTGAGCTATCAGCCTGAAGATCCCTATATCTGGGACAGTCGGGGGCGCGCTTTTGCTGGATTAGGTAATGATGCCGAAGCATTGAAATCTTACGATCGATCGATCGAGCTATATGCTGATAATTACGAGCCTTGGTACGAGCGGAGCAAAACTCTAGCCGAACTCCAACAGTATCCCGCCGCGATTGAGAGTTTCGAGCAGACGCTCAAACTCAGACCGAAAGATCCGCTAATTTGGCACAGTTATGGTGTTGTTCAAGGCTTGCAACAAGATTATACTGCCGCCTTGGATAGTTACGATCGAGCGATCGCCATTGACCCCAATTTTTATGAAGCGTGGTATGAGCGGGGTAATGCCCTCGCTACTTTAGGGCGACATGAATACGCCGTCACCAATTATGAACGGGCGATCTCGATTGCTCCAGATTTTTATCCAGCTAGTCAGGGTAAAGGTCAATCTTTATTCAAACTCAATCGCTATGCCGAAGCAATTGCCAGTTACAATCTCGCCCTAGAAATCGAACCCCATAGCTTTGATTCTTGGTATCAAAGGGGTTATGCTTTCTTCCAGCTCGAACACTGGGAAGAGGCTCTATTTAGCTATCAACAAGCTCTGAAAATTAAAGTAACTACGCCCACGGTGTGGTACTTTCAGGGTAAAACTTTACTTAAACTCCAACGTTATGCCGACGCGCTCACCGCTTACGATCGCGCCCTCAATCTCGACCTCGAACATTACCACAGTTGGAATGATCGCGGGCTAACATTAGCGCATCTGGGTCAACCAGAAGAAGCAATTAAAAGCTACCGCAAAGCAATCGAAATTAAACCAGATTATCATCCCGCTTGGCACAATTTGGGCAAAGAATTAACCCAAATTGGCGATCCTCACAATGCGATGATTGCTTACGAGCAAGCGATCAAATTTTATCCCGAAGATCCCGATACCTGGTATGGACTGGGCAATTTATTGTGGCAATCAGCAGAATTTAGCGATGCAATCTACGCTTATCAACAAGTCACCAATCTCCAACCCGATCGAGCCGAAGCTTGGTATCGTCAAGGTAAGGCGCTCCAACAACTCCAAGAGTGGGAACGGGCGGCAACCTGTTATCAGCGCGTCACCGAACTGACCTCTGACAGCTACGATCTAGCCTACGATCGCGGTCAAGTTTTAGCCAAATTGCAACGGTGGGAAGAAGCGATTTCCTGCTACGATACCGCCCTCACCCTGCATCAAAATGCCCCCGACGCTTGGGATGCCAAAGG
>JAJAYU010000394.1 GCA_026786125.1 Chamaesiphon sp. | reverse complement strand
ACTGAATTAGTTCGGTTTACCCAACAGATTCGGGATGCAATTTTACGCGATCAATTTATGGCAGAATTTGGTCACTGGTTAACTGACGATCAGTGGGATGAGATCGATCCAGATCATCCTAGCGATTAAAACTGCTGCTCCTTTCGTTGGCGTTATAGTCGCGTTATTTCAATTACTATTGATCGTTGTTTTGGGCGAATTATTTAGATCTACCTACTTATCTATAAAACGGTGTGAATCTACCATCTAATCCTTCAACGATCAATTTAGTATTAGACCCACATTCCGCACTTCATTTTTTACGACACATATTAGCTACGAAGACTCGACTTTCTATCAATACTGTTGCTAGAGATCGAGTCTCAGACTAGGGATATTGCACTGAAAAGAGGGTACGATAGTAACGAGATTTTAAAGTATGTAAATTTCTATTTACACGTTGCCATCATTCTTAACAAAAGATATCATTGACATAATGAGTATTTATACTCATCACAGTTAGATGCTGTCGTTTTTTAGTTACGAAGTAGTCTGCTCGATACCTCATTGCCTCTCCCATGACTCCTGAATTTACCTGGCTCTCTGCGATTATTGCGTTTCCGCTCATAGCTGCCTTAGCTATTCCTGTGCTCCCTGACACTGATGGTAAGAATGTGCGGCTGTACGCATTGGGAGTGGGCATTTTAGAATTCTGTTTGATTATTTATACTTTCGCTACACAGTATGAGATTCAGAACCCAAATTTACAGTTAGTCGAACGATATAGTTGGATCCCCCAGATGGGTCTAAATTGGTCTGTAGGCGTAGATGGATTGTCTATGCCCCTAGTTGTGTTAACTGGTTTTGTGACGACGCTGGCCATCTTTGCCGCGTGGAATATCAAGATCAAACCGCGATTATTTTATGGGTTGATGCTGGTGATGTACAGTGCCCAGATTGCGGTGTTTCTAGCTCATGATTTACTGATGTTTTTCATGTTGTGGGAATTGGAGCTAGTTCCGGTTTATTTGATTATTTCGATTTGGGGTGGGGGTCAACGATTCTACGCTGCGACAAAGTTTATTCTGTATACTGCCCTTGCCTCGATCTTTATCCTAGTTGCTGCCTTAGCGTTAGCGTTCTATGGAGATACAGTTACGTTTGATTTTACCGAGTTGGGTTTGAAGCAGTATCCTATCGGTTTAGAATTATTAGCATATACAGGGTTCCTGATTGCTTTTGGTGTCAAGCTACCGATTTTTCCGTTTCATACTTGGCTACCAGATGCCCACGGAGAAGCTCCCGCGCCTGGTTCGATGATTTTGGCAGGGGTATTGCTGAAGATGGGGGGTTACGCGCTAATTCGGTTGAATGCGGAAATGTTGCCCCATGCCCATGTATATTTCGCTCCGGTGCTGGCAGTATTGGGTGTGGTAAATATTGTCTATGGTGCTCTCGCTGCTTTCTCTCAAGACAATCTCAAACGGCGGTTGGCTTATTCGTCGATTTCTCACATGGGATTTGTGCTGATTGGGATTTCGTCGTTCACTGCCTTGGGTATCAATGGCGCGATGCTGCAAATGATTTCACATGGCTTGATTGCCGCAGCCTTATTTTTCTTGGCTGGGACGATTTACGAGCGGACACATACCTTATCAATGGATAAAATGGGTGGGATGGCAAAATCGATGCCTACAACCTTTGCGTTATTTACGTTTGCATCGATGGCTTCCCTGGCTCTACCTGGTATGAGTGGCTTTGTGGGCGAACTGACGATCTTCCTGGGCTTGACGACTAGTGATGTCTACAGCATCGGTTTCAAAACTGGGGTGGTATTTTTATCGGCGGTGGGATTATTAATTACGCCGATTTACTTGCTGTCGATGTTGCGCCGTGTGTTTTATGGACAGCAGAGCGAATCAAATGGTGAGATATTGGTAGATACTCAACCACGGGAATTAGCGATCGCATTTTGTTTATTAATTCCGATTATTGGGATCGGATTATATCCTAAGCTGGTGACTCAAACCTATGACAGTACAGCGGTTGCAGTTGCTAGTCATATCAGAGAAGTATTACCAACGGTAGTTGCGGGTGAAGGTTCTAGTCTATACGCTCAACTGAATGATTGGCGATCGAATACAGCAGTTGTAGCACCCACTATTCCAACTAAATTGGTAAGTGCTGCGCGGTAGCAAGGGTTAAATTTAGTTGCGGTTGATTGACAATACTAGTGAATAATATCTAGATTCACATAAGTAGTAAACTCGATCGAGATATAGTAATGGGTGATGCAAAACGACGGAAAGAGAATAACTCCAAACCTGAAGGAAAGCGGATTATTTCTTGGCTACCACTAACGACAACCCAGTCGGAAGACTTTGTGCGGGTGAGTACCCAAGGAGCCTGGATTGGGATTGGGTTATTGGTGTTTGGCTGGTTTATGGTGCGGTGGATTGGGCCAAGTTTTGGCTGGTGGAAAATTGTTGGTTAAATTAGGACTGTCAAGTGTGGAGATCGATCTCTCGCGACCTAATTATTAATGCGATAATAGGTATAGATATTTGTCGAGCCTACTAGTTATAATTAGTTCGTCCAGGATATGAACTCATCAGAACAGCCCCTAACTCGCTCTTATAGTCAGGAAGATGTCCAGCAAATTCTAAACATCGCTTTGGCGCAGTATCCTCAGCAGGATACAGAATTATCCTACGCACAGCTATTAGAAATTGCTGATGAAATGCGAATTTCACCAGCGACGCTCAAGCTGGCTGAGACTAGCTGGCTAACTCAGCAGAGTAGTAGTGAGAGATTTAAGGAATTTGAGGTGCATCGGAAGTCGAAGTTTCAAGGAAAACTCGGCACCTATTTGGTCGTAAATGGTGGTTTGGTGGCTTTTAATTTATTTCTCCTAGGCGGATTTGGGATCCCTTGGTCTTTGTGGATCTTAAGTATGTGGAGTATCGGCTTTGGGCTAAATACCTGGAAGTTCTTTTTTCAGCGTCAGGGGCAAGCTTACGAGCAAGCGTTCAAAAAGTGGGAACGTAAACGCAAGATTCAGAAATCAATCAGCGGACTGATTGACCCTTTGTTCCGTTAGGATTAATTGCATAAACCTGTCCCCACAGTAAATCTGTAGGCAGGGTGGTTTCATAAAAGAAGAGAAAAATGAGGATAGACTAGATACTGTGGTGATTCCAGGAATGTCACCGCGTCCTCCACAGCCTATTCTGTTTGTTTTTTATCAATTAGTTTATTACTGATCGCACACCATTCTTGGCGCAATTCTCGATCGGCATCTGTTTTGGAGAGGGAATTTTTTCGATGTTTCTGATAAAAGATTTTATCAACCTGTGAGCCAGTAATCTTAGCCTTCGCCATCCGAATAGGTAAATCCGTACAGTTATTATTAGTCGAATTACTTGCAGTTATTTGAGTGAATGGATTACTTGGCTTGATCTTTGGCTGCTCTTGTGCTGGACTAGCTGGGGTTGATTTGTAGGTTAACTTATAGATTGTATCTTTGACTAGATTAAATAAACTGGAACCGATTAAAGATAATAATAAGATACTACCTACAACAATCGCTGTTCGTCGAAGCGGCCAATACAATCCTTGCCAAAATCTAATTCGTGGTGTTGAGTCGCAACTATCAGAAGGCTGTGGAGAACGCGGTGACATTCCTGGAATCACCACAGTATCTAGTGTTTTACTCGATGTACCGATCGGCTTCTTTAGCTTGGGTTCGTCTGAAGAATCTGTTGATTTAGTTTTCATATTTTGACTGATTATCGATTATGAGTAGTTTTTTCCTCATCTGATTTGTAGTGAATGATATCACTACAAATCAGATCGATGATTATAAAGAGATTGCAGCAAAGGCTGTAGACAAGTCGGATTTAAAGTCTTTGACTCGTTGATAGTGAAGTGCTTCTTTGTTTTGAGAATCTTCTGCTAACGCTCGATCAATTACTGCTGCTAGAGGTGTCGGGATATCAGGATTTTGATCGAGAATGGGGATGACATTTCGTTCTAATAGCACCTCCCAAGCTTCGCCACTTTTAATATTTCGAGGATATCTAGCTGTTAGCATATAGTACAAACAAGCCGCCGCTGCCCATACATCTACTTCTGGTTTCGCCCGTTGAAATTCTAAAACTTGCTTTCGACACATAAAATGCGGCGTACCTCGAAAACCATCTCCACTCATAGTCTGCCCGCTCAAACCCGCCAAGTCGAAAGCCTTGGCTAAACCAAAGTCACCAACTTTAGCAATTTGACCGAGAGTAGAGT
>JAJAYU010000393.1 GCA_026786125.1 Chamaesiphon sp. | reverse complement strand
GGGATATATTTGAAGATGGTCTAAAGTGTAATCTCTTACAGCCGGATGGAAAAGGATGGCAAAAAGGTAAACTAAAAATATGTTGTGAATTTATACCTGAAGAACCTGAACCTATAGTAATTCAGGATAAACCAGCAAAAACTCATTCTTCCCCATTAGATGAAATTCGACAATTATCTAACGAATTAGCATCTGTAGGATTGATCGAACAAAATTAGTATTCACTACTAGAAAGTTCGATTTCGTCAGTAGTGGGGAATTTTAAAACTATTTTCCATTCCCCACCCAAAGCTTTGACGACATTTGCGAGCTTACCTAAAGTGATGTGATCGGGGGCGTTCTCTAATTTTGACACTGTTGATTGCTTGACTTCTAGCCGTTCAGTAAGGTCTGATTGCGACCAACCTAACTCTTCTCTAATTTGTCGAATCATATTCACTTGATTCAATAATTCTTGAGTTTTCGCTTCGATTTTAACTCTCCGTTCTGGAGATAATTTCTGCATTTCTGAATCAAAAGTAATCATTAGTTTATATCCTCTAAAGTTTCGAGATGTTGGCTAAATCTTCGTTCGGCAATAGGAATATTCTTTTTGTACCATCTCGTATCACCCATTTTGTTACCGCCTACTAAAACAACCGCTTGACGGATAGGATCGCATGTTAACAAAATCCTTCGATGATACCTAAACATGCCAGAAAAATCTAAACGAATCAGCTTCCCCAAAGAAGTGCGAGAATATGTATTTCAGCGAGACAATCATCAATGTCAAAGCTGTGGACAAACTACCAAATTATCGATCGATCATATTATTCCCCTCGCTACAGGCGGCAGCAACGATATTAGCAACCTCCAAACCTTATGTGGTTCCTGCAACAGCCAGAAAAAACATTATTTCGATGCCAGATTTGATCGACGTTTTAGTTAATAGAGATTTAATTTTCAGTCATTATAACTAAGTAGATGGCAAATTATCTGGATCGATACCTTGCGATCGAATATAATCCATCAATCGTTCTTTTTGTTCACGCTCCTGATCTGCCCGCTGACGTTCTAAATCGATTTGCTCAACCGCCCACGGTAACATCGTTCCCGACTCATCCCACCAGCGCAACCAATAACCCGATCTACCCTCTTTATTACCCTGCCATGTACCCAGAAATAGGTTAATTTCGGCAATCCAATGTCTCCCATCTGGATCGGGTAGCACCAGCTCATAGCGATCATTTTGGAGTTGATAAAACTCTAATAACCCACCTTCTGGCTCAAAAATGACATAGATTGGTACTTGGAGAATTTGCTCATAAAAAAACCATTTACCAGGTGAAAAACTCCGCTTAACTGAATATTCGCTGCCATCGACATCAGAAAGAAATTCCATCACAATGGTAGGTATATCCCCTTCGGCGTGAGGTGTATAACTTCGCCGAGTAGATTCAGTCGGTGCTGTTGCGGCTACATATAACCAATCAGGTGCTTTCACCACAATTCGATCGTCAATTGTCGCGCATAGCCCAAAGTTTGAAACAATCAGCATCTGTGGCTGAATCAATCCACTGAGTTCTAAACTCTCCCGCAATGCCCCTGCTAATAGAGGTTGTCCATCATTCTCCACAGGATCGTCCTCTAATTTAAAATCCTTGGGCAAGGGTTCCCAAGTAACGATAGATTCATGGTTGGTTCTGGCTGTGCCGAGTTGAGCAATCATGACTTTTGCCTAGTTATTATAACTTTTATTTTATCGCTGATTTAACCTAAGTTGTTGCCTATACTTACAGTGGTTTCAATCGTACGCGTAGCAACTTGAATTAACTGATTGAATGACTTTTAACTATCAATTATCAACTAATTAACCGACTCTCAACCAATTTAGCTGCCAACTTAATCGCCTCCACCATACTTCGCGCATCCGCAATCCCCAACCCCGCAATATCAAACGCCGTGCCATGATCCGGCGAAGTCCGTACAAATGGTAAACCAATCGTGGTGTTGATGGCTCGATCGAATGCCATTAATTTCACCGGAATCAAACCCTGATCGTGATACAGAGCCAAATAAGCATCCGCAGCTTGGGGCTGGGGATGAGTGCCAAACCATGCCTGCCCTGGCTTCACCCACATTGTATCCGGTGGCAAAAGTCCCAGCAATTTGTATTGCGGATACATCTCGCGCATCCGCGTCAACCAACTGTCCAGCCAATCCACTTCTTCTCGCCCTAACTGCCCACTCTCGCCACTGTGGGGATTCAATCCCGCGATCGCAATTGTCCCCGATCTGAGTCCAAAATCTGCTTGCAAACACTCAATCAGTAACCCTAATTTCAGACTGAGTAATTCAGGTGTGAGAGCTTGAGATACCCGATCTAAGGGAATATGCGTCGTCGCCAACAATGTTCTCAACGTCCAACCAGTGTGGGGCGAAACACCAACAAATAACATCCCAAAGCGGTCTACCTGCGCCTTGAGCGCGAGTAACTCAGTTTGACCTGGAAAATGATGTCCCGCTGCCAACCAAGCGGATTTAGCGATGGGTGCAGTGACGATCGCATCAAAGTCTCCGGCTAATGTTCGATCGATCGCCAGATCCAGAT
>JAJAYU010000392.1 GCA_026786125.1 Chamaesiphon sp. | reverse complement strand
GAGTAGAGCCGTTGTACAGCTTGCTACCCGCCCCCAAAGATAAGCGCAATTTACCAGTAATAGCCCCAGTACATTCCACCCGAAAGTAAGAATCAGAGCTGCTAGACTCCAACCGACTAGCTAGAGCGGCATTGGGAAACATTTGTCCGGCAGCACTACCGACGATCGAACATGTTGGTGTTACAGGGGCTACTTGCGCCAGTGCTGGTGAAAGCAACTGATGACAAGCACCCAACCAACCTGCGATCGAACAGCAAACTACAAACCGACGCATATTTACCTTGGCTTACTAGCCGTCAAGAACAAGAGAGTTGAATCCGATGAAAGTAAGAAGTCATAACAAACCAAATCTGTAGAGTTAGGACTCTGGGCTGGTTGTTGTTACAATGAGAGTGAATTTATTTTTTGTTTGTGTGCCAGCGAGAGACTTAGCTATTTGACCCAGAGCGAGATCGTGCTGGTGGCAAAATCCGTTGGGTCGATCGCGGTACACATTTACTCGATCGAGCTTGGTACCGTTGATGTAGCTGTCTCTCTGTGCCTACATTTGCAATAGTACATGACCGAATCTAATTCTGTCAGTACCTGAAAGTACCTGAGTTAAAAATAAACGTCATTCGGCGTAGTCTCTACGGATTTACTTAACAATTAGATCTATACTTAGTGCATTTTTTGCACCTTGATCGACTACTGCGCTCGTTGGCGTAGCTGCATTTGAGTAGCGTTGTGCTGAGATAGATTTATCCAGGGCTACTCGATCGAGATTGAGAGGTGGAGATTTGAGATCGATCGACGCAGTATAATTAAGCGTAGAAACAACTTGAATGTTTGATAATGAACTTTGAGAGTCATGATTTAAGCAAAGTTATTAAAGCAATTATTGTTAATCGAGATCAGATACAATGGAAGGCTGGAAAAGCAGAAGCTCATCTTGCTAAAAGAATTAGATTAGGGCATCTAGCCGAAAACGCTACACTGGCAGACTACGAGACAATAATTAATCGTGTAACTAACGATCGACAAGCACGAGTATACGTTTATATCTATGACCAAATCTTATATCCGACTTTGACTACAATAGTAGAAGATAGATTGTGGCTGGTAATGATGGGTATAGATGGTGTCATGGAAACTGCTTTTCCACCAGATAACCCAGACAAATACTTAAATAAAACCGCTTTTGTATACTTACGGATTTTAGAGGAGCTATTACCATGAATCAATTATTGAAAAATTATGCGATTCAGATGGATTATCCTACTGTCAGTGGGGCAGAACATTTAGAAACGCTGGAAATCAGGGATCAATTATCAGAAATAGAGTCCAGTTTCAGTGTAGAGGACAGAGCATTTTTGTTTGCAGCAGATCGAAAATTAATGGCAAATATTATCGCAATACATCAAGAATTGTCACGATTTATTGACTTAGCGAAATACCGATCCGAGCAACACATCTCACCGCAGCAATGGTGGTGGTATTTAGATGTATTAAGTTACCTGCCAAACACAGTGAGTTCAATCGAGCAGGCTCCAATAGAGTATAGAGATGCAAAAAGTGCTTAATCGAAGACTAATTGAACGTCAAACATTCTGAGATAGATTTATCCAGGGATACTCGATCGAGATTGAGAGCTAGAGACTTGAGATCGATCGTACTGTAATTAAAAGATCGCGGTAAAATGAAGGAAAGTTTATGGGGGTAAATGATGAATAGTCAGACTGTAGAGTCCTTGCATATCCCAGAAGATATTTTAACCACACAGGTACTATCGCCGGAGCAACGCCACCAGATATTTGACTTCATAAGATTTTTATCCCAACAACAGAAATCTGCTACCCCGCAGCAGCCCAGTGAAGTTGCTACTAATCAGCGAAAACCTCATCCCGATCTTGCTGGTAAAATGAAGATATTAGGTAATATTATTGACACTATTCCCGAAACTGAATGGAATCTCCCTTAACTATCGTTCTAGATACCCATATTTGGCTGTGGTGGGTCAACGAAGATCAACATTTGTTCGATAACAGTCAATGGCGCAGTACAAACACGACCGCTTTTTCAAATTCTATATCCAGTCCTTGTACAAAACCAAAGGTGAGACACAGCAAAATATTCAAGTCCGCAACGACGAAGATCTCGAAATCGACTTGATGTTTTTTGGTAATCGAGACAATCCTGGATGGCAGTAGGAGAAACTGGGTTTATTTGATGTATTGATGCAGGAACATCCGACGATTGCGATCGAACACTATAGTTCCTACTTAGAAGAGACAGATATTCTTAAATCTATTACTCGCAAGAATCTATATTGGGAACCGAAAAATAAAGAGCTGATCGATCTTGCTAAATTAGAACAGAAATTGATAAATACTGAAAGACTATCAAAAGAGATAAAACAACAGATTGAAAATCAAAATCCATTTACTTGGATTCTCACAGTTAATTGTAGTGAAAAAATCCTGAATTCGTGTAAGGCTCAACCCGAAACTGCATTAGGCGTGGGTGTCTATCGACTCCCGCAAATCTTGCGAATGGGAATTGTCATCATCAACCAACTAGAGGATAGTCCTGAGACAATTTGGCTGAAAATGCTAGGTAACAAACAAGTTGCCCAGAGCGCATTTCAAGCGATAGAGCAGTTGTCACCAGATAGCCGAGCGAAAAATGATATAATTGGAACCTGCGTCAAATATTGCGTTTATCTACGGAACATTCCTACTGACAGTTTAACTCTAGAGGAGCAAGATTTTATGAAAACGATGGCACAAATCGATGCTTGGTATGAAGCTGAAATCACCCAAGCTAAACTCGAAGGTAAACTCGAAGGTGAACTTCGAGGAAAAATTAAGTCAGCAAGTACAATGATTCGGGCTAAATTTGGAGTTGAGAAATTAACTCCACAGGTAGTTAGTCAATTGGAACGATTAAACGATGGGCAACTTGATAATTTTATGGTGCGAATGTTCAATTGGCAACAACCCACGGATATGGAAAAATGGCTATCTGAACTAGGAATTTTAGAAGGTTGAGATCGATTATAGAAGTAAAAAATAATTGAGGTCATCACCAATGGTTGCCGCACAAGCACATTTTCCCAGATTTACCCCCGAAGAATATTTTGCCTTGTGTGATTACGTTTTGGTTAGTGCTGATGAGGTTGCCATCGATCTCTACCACAAAAACGAGAGCGGCAAATGGGAAATTAGTAATTATATTGCGGGAGATGCTATCGAGCTAACCAGCGTTAATTTGACCTTTGAGATTGAGCAGGTCTTTGAAGGAATTGTGTTTGTCGGTACTAAACCACCAGTTTGACACTGTATATCGCCTGTTGTCGCTAAAATACTTCTTACTATTTCATACTTTTTCTTCGGTAGAAAATCTATATAGTAGATCCTACAGTCCAAGAACGGTAGCGTTCGTAAGTCGATGAAACTAGCTAACGCTTTAGATATCTTCGATCGTCTCCTCGTGGAAAAACAGGGTAGAAAGCTCAAACCACTAGAGCGAGAGATTTTGGCGATGGTCTGGGAAAACGGCCCCTATCGAGAAATTGCTGGCTATCAGGAGCAAACAGTCAAAAATCATGCTGTGCGCTTGTGGAAATATCTATCGCAACTACTCAATACCAAAGTTAATAAGTCGAATATCCGCCAGGTAGTCGAAAACTTGGAGTTTGAGCTATTAGAGCCGATGACAGCGATTGAGTCTGGCAATCGAGGTAGATTTTTTGGGAGATTGACTGAATTATGTCAATTACAATCATTAATTCTCCCCAGGCAAGATACCGCAACCAAAGCTAGTCAAGCTAAGATAACTTTTCTCTACGGAATGAGGGGGATGGGGAAAACCAGCCTTGCTCAAAAGTTAGCCGAAAATCTCTCGTCAAAATTCGATCGAGTGATGTGGACTGATTTGGCTGCTGCGCCACCATTACTCGCTTTTTTATCGATCGTTGTCAAGGAATTGGACGGAGGTAGACGAGCTAAGTTATCCCAGAAGTGCGTAACTGCGATCGCTAAAACGATCGGTTATTTACAGCAACAGCGGTGCCTATTAATCCTCGATAATGCCGATCCAATCTTTAACTCGATCGATCTAGCTCCAGCATATATCCAATTTTTAGACAAATTAAATACGGCAGAACATCAAAGCTTTTGTCTAATAATTACCTCTGTAGAGCTAACCCAGATCGATGGGAGTTATCACAAACTAGAACTCCAAGGATTAGATCGAATATCCTGTCAAAGATTTATTGAAAATAGTGAATTAGTTGGCACACCCACAGAATGGGATCAATTAATTCATAAATATCGGGGTAATCCTCAGTATTTAAAGTTTGCATCTAGTACAATTAGAGATATATTCAATCGCAGTATTAGTAAGTTCTTGGCTGAGAATATTATTGTATACGATCAAATTGAATTTTTTCTAGCTCAACAGCTCGATCTGCTGACACATTCCGAGTTGGCTGTGATGCTGTGGCTCGCGATCAAGCGAGAACCGCTGACACTCGATCAACTCAGAAGTAAGTTTGATCACAGTGTGGTTGATCGTGAATTGGTGAGGATCTTAGATCGCCTAGTTAGGCAATATCTGATCGAAGTAAAAGACGATAGTTTTACACTATCTGAGTTGGTAATGGAATATATTACCGAGCATTATCAAGATTTAATTGCAGAGGAAATTTGGGCAAAAAAGCCTGATTATTTGCATCTTTATCCGATCTTGCTGAGTCATGCCCTTAATAATATTAATAATTTGTTGCAAGCACTAAAAACTTAAATTATCAACATCGATAATGAGTCAATCGATTCAGCCCGATCGAGCTATCATCACTTGAGTTAAGATGGAATGGCCCTTTCCCTGTTCGATCGAAATGTCTGAAAGCAGCTTGCCGTTAAACGTTGAAGATGTAACTGTACCACCGATCGATTGGTCTGCTGGGATGGGTTATCGACGGTTGAAGGCAGCAATAGTTCTGGGATGTTTGTGGTTGGGTATTGCCGCTTTACATCTGATTAGTTGGGGCTATATCGTCGCTTGGGCAATTACGGGGATATTTTGCCTGCGGGCAGTGAAATTGGTGACTACCAAAGTAGCTGCACCACCAGTATTGATTCAACTCCAGACTTATCCATTTATTTCCCTAGCAATTGCCGCCAAAAACGAAGCCGCAGTGATTACCAATTTGGTGGAAAGTCTGTGCAATTTGGACTATCCAGCCGATCGATATGAAGTGTGGGCGATCGACGATAATAGTACCGATCGGACTCCTGAAATTTTGGATGCCCTCGCCCAAAAATATCCCCAGCTTCAAGTTCTTCACCGGACAGCTAGGGATACAGGTGGTAAATCTGCCGCCCTTAATCAGGTTGTCACAATGATGCAGGGTGAATTAATCGGTGTCTTTGATGCTGATGCTCAAGTTACACCTGATTTTCTCTACCAAGTCTTGGCTTATTTCCAAACCCCTAATGTCGGTGCGATCCAACTCCGCAAAGCAATTAGTAATAGTGAAACTAATTTCCTCACGCAGGGACAGCAGGCAGAAATGGCTCTAGATGCTTATCTCCAGCAACAACGAATTGGACAAGGGGGCATCGGGGAACTACGCGGCAACGGTCAATTTGTCCGCCGTACAGCGTTAATTAGTTGTGATGGTTGGAACGAACTGACGATTACTGACGATCTGGATCTGACGATTCGGCTGCATCTAACTGGTTGGGAGATCGAACTGATGCCTTATCCACCAGTTGGCGAGGAAGGCGTAACTACATTCAAAGCACTCTGGCACCAACGCAATCGCTGGGCAGAGGGCGGGTTTCAACGTTATCTCGACTACGGTAGATCGATCGCTAGCAATCGCCTGGGCACCAAGAAAACCCTCGATTTACTCTCATTTTTAGCAATTCAATATCTACTACCACCAGCAGGCATTCCCGACTTTTTGATGTCCGTCTGGCTCAAACATCCCCCACTGTTGCTGCCAATGACAGCTTCTCTGGGCGTAGCTCTGCCATTGTGGTCGATCTGGATCGGCTTGCGCCGCAGCGATCGATCTGCAACCCTGACAATTAGTATTTCTACTAGATTGACCCAAACCGCGATCGGCTTATTATTTATCCTCCACTGGCTAGTAGTTATGCCATTCGCGATCCTCCGCATGGCAATCCTGCCCAAACAGCTTAAGTGGGTAAAGACGCTGAGACAGGGGGATCTTTAGGGAGACGGGGAGACTGGGAGACTGGGGGACTGGGGGACGCTTGCGTCTATCTTCACCATTCACCATCCACCATCCACCAAAAACTAATTACAAATAACTAATAAACCACAAATCTATGGGCATACTGAGTATAACCAGATATATTCCTACTTAGACTATTTATTGTAAACCCCACAGTGTGGCACAATAAATGGGTAGGTTTCGTATCTACAACCGCTGCTCATCTGATG
>JAJAYU010000391.1 GCA_026786125.1 Chamaesiphon sp. | reverse complement strand
GTGATCAAGGAATCACTCCGCGCTCATGCCTATTTGAGTTTGTATAATGTATCGACAGATCTGGTGATCGCCAATCGGATTATTCCTGAAACTGTGACGGATCCATTTTTCAAAAAATGGAAGGAAAATCAAGAGAAATATCGTTTAGAAATTCACGAAGATTTTCATCCGCTTCCGGTGAAGGAAGTACCGTTGTATACGGAAGAGTTGTGTGGACTAGAAGCATTGGATCGATTGAAAGATACTCTCTATAGTGAGGAAGATCCTAGCCAAGTTTACTATAAGGAAACGACAACGAGAATTGTCCAAGAAGGCAATAGCCAGTACAGTCTGGAATTATATCTGCCAGGAATTGCCAAGGATCAAATTCAACTCAATAAAACTGGTGATGAATTGAATATTCGGATCGGCAATCACCGCCGGAATATGGTGCTACCGCAAGCTCTAGCCGCGCTCCAGCCTACTGGTGCGAAGATGGATGAGGATTATCTCAAGATTAAGTTTACTTGATAATTTTTGAGGTAATTAGGGGAGATCGTAACTAAAAATTTGGTAGTATATTAGTAGCGATAATTTTGTTGCAAATATAATATTCAAATAAATTTAGTGTGGAGGTAATTCAAATGTCTCATTTCACTTGCTACCTTTTTAGATCGATCTCGCTCGGAATCGCGATCCTAGCTACCACAGTTCCAGTGTTGGCAAAAGAAGTAAACCCCACGATCAATCTCAATCCGAATATTCGATCGATCGTATCCTCAAAACCAGGCTTAGATATTGGATTACAACCAATTATCGCCCAAGACATCCCGCTCAAACCATCTAGCCAACCAGTTGCTAGCACGCCAGCTCCAACTAATCAAAAGCAACCATTGGGCTTGGGTGTCAGCACCGGAATTGGGACACTCGGTATCGGCGTGAATGTAGCCAAATCCTTGACACCCCAAGTAAATGGTAGATTAGGCTTTAATTTCGGTAAGCTCGACCTTAATCGCACTGATAGTGGGATTAGTTATGATTCCCAGCTCAACTTAAGCAGCGTCCAACTACTTGGCGACTACTATCCCTTTAGCAGTAGTGGTTTTAGGGTTACAGGTGGCTTAGTCGCTCAAAATAATACATTCTCTGTCACCGGTAAACCTAGTAATGGTAGCTATACGATCAATAATACCCAATATCCAGCTAGTGCTGTCGGCAGTCTAACTGGTGAGTATAAGTATGCTAACTCGATCGCACCCTATGTCGGTATTGGTATTGGCAAGTCCACTAGTGATGGTTTCGGCTTTAATGCTGATCTGGGTGTGATGTTTACAGGTTCGCCAAAAGTCTCTCTCAATGCGAGTAATCCAACTTTCAACAACAATCCGATCACCCGTAACCAGCTCGATAATCAAGTCCGCCAAACTGAAAGCGATCTCAAGGGATTTAATGTTTATCCGGTAATATCGGTTGGACTTTCCTACGGATTTTAATTAAATCTCGCTTGGGCGTGTTGGGTTATCTCCTGAAGGAGAGGCTCTGCCAGCATTCTTCAACCCAACCTACAGATCTTCGAGAGCCTTTTAGCTTGGGCGTGTTGGGTTTCATTCTTCAACCCAACCTACATATCTGTTCACTGAGCGGAGTCGAAGTGAGTTTTGGCATTCAAAATTATGGGTGAAGAGGGACTCGAACCCCCGACCGACTACTTAGAAGGTAGTTGCTCTATCCAACTGAGCTATTCACCCGTACTAGCACCATATCCTATCATACTTTCTCGACAATTGCAGCAATTGCGGTTGGATTTTTCAGAACAGGTGCAGATAAATCGCCCTTACGCCATAGCTCAAATTGGGATAATCCAGAAGATCGGCAATATTACTCTAGGCAATTCAAGTAGTCATAGTATTAAATATTACTATAATACATCTGAATCGTAGTGATATATGGAGTATGTCCGATCAAAAACGGCAATCATCGATGCACCATTGGTAAATATTGAGGTATCCAACCACCCTGAGCATCACGATGCTAGATTGCGGCTCAATTATCAGGGGCAAAGATACGACTTAATTCAAGCTTTTGCTAGTCACAAACTGGAATTGGCACAACAACGATGGCAACAACAGATCGAAGCAAATACGACTGTGCCCTGTCGATATTTGCTGGTACGAGAAGTTGGTTACTATTCATTATGGGTGTTGGATCAGATCGCTAATCCATCCAGTACAAGTACAGAATCTGATCGCAATTTAGGATTGCAACAAGCGAGTATTTGGCTATTCCAGGAACTTTGGGTGCAATGGCAAGAGTTGTTGGGACAACGACAATTACAGATATTTGCAGACAATTTATTAGTCGCAAATTCACACCTGAAGTCGAAGCAAGATCTCGATCAATTACTGAGTTTCGATCCCTTAGCCTCTGAGCAGCTAAATTGGTCACGATCAGACTTTATTGAATTTGATCGACAGTTGTGCGATCTTACTCAAAAGAAGATGGGACAGCAGTTTGGGCAGAAGCTAACGATCGATATTATTGAATCGATGCCAGATTCATTGCGAATAATTTTGATAGATGTATTAGATCTTAAAACCAAATAATATATTCCCCAATATGACTAAGCTGCGACTAGAAAAATCAGATATCCAAACTTGGTTGCGGGGGGAATACGTGACTTATTGGGGGATAATTTGGGCGGTAATTTCCACAGTTCTCTATCTAAATTTTAGCGTCGTTGATGCCCATGCCGCTCGTCCTGTATGGTTTATTTTAGCAACCACAGGATTAGAAGAAATTGGGCTACTAATCTCTGGTTATCTCTGTTGGCGCAATTGGCAGAGTCCAAATATTCCCAGTGGGAGAGCTGTCTGGTTATTATTTGCGATCGCCATTTTTGCCTTTTTTGGTGGTAATTTGTGGTTCTGTTTATGGGAAGTACAATGGGGGTTAGATCCGGCTGCTTCCGCCGGAAATCCTTTTTTCGTCTTGTTTTACTTAATGCTGATTGCCGGAATGCGGCTGGCAATTTTAGATCGAGATGTCCAACTAGCTCCTCAACAATGGGTAATAGTCGGAGCTGTAGCAGCCATCGGTTTGACAATTGGTTGCTCGCTGACGACACTTCCAGCTAGAGCCGGAGTACCGCCAGGGTTATCATCGATCGAGATCGCTCAAACCAGCCCTAATCCCAGCTTAACGACCGGAATGATTACTCCCACCATCAGTCATCAATCCATCGCCAACAGCACCGTGATGAGCTTGGAAACGCCCCCTGAGTGGGTATTAGCAATCGATCAATCGATGCAGCCACTAGTCACCACTTTTAATTTATTTTATGTGCTTTGTGATTTGGTCTTACTCACTTTTGCCGCAATTCTGTTGCTAGGATTTTGGGGTGGACAATTGGGATTACCCTGGCGAATGACCGCACAAGCGGTATTATGTTTTTATATCGCCGATACCTGGTTCGCTTCCGCTCACGATCAAGTGCAAGGATATGAAAGTGGCTCTATCATGGAAGTGTTCTGGATTTTTGGGATTGTACAGTTTGGCATCGCTGCTGCGCTAGAATTTGATAACTCCATTCGTGCTCGCCGTTTAGCCCGCCGACGAACCGCTATAAAGTAAACATGAGTTCTAAAAAAATTACCGCTGCGGATAAATTGGAGATTGTTGATTTCTATCGTCATGGTGGAGATACGACTGCATCTCTAGCAAATCGTTATGGAGTCAGCAATTCCACGATCAGTCGCATCCTCAAGACTGGGATTCCAGAAGTTGAATACGAGGTCTTGATCCAGCAGAAACGGGGATTGAAAGTCGGAATTGAGGATGAATTCCTGAGTACAATTGTGGCACCATCGATCGATATTCCAGCAGCGACACTACAAACTAATCTAGATCTCAATCAACCAAGTACCGATCTGGTAGATCCTATTCCTAGCTTAATTTTACCTGTCATCTCATCGTCAACCAGCACAACTGAAGAGGATAGTAGCGCGCCCCGCAAGCTGCGTCGTCGTTCTTCAGCACCATCAACAATTGCCAAGGATGAGCCAATCACAGTGGCAGAGATTGAGGAGCCTACCATTGACAGAACTCCACCTCAAATCCCTAGCTCAGTAGTCATTTCCACGAGCGATAATGTCGAGCCACCACCACCAATTTCGCGCACCCCAGTATTGCGAGAAATACTCGCGGATTCAGAGAGTAGATACGCTCCGCCGATAGTTGCAGAGATTCCCGCAGATGAGCTGGAAGAAGATGATGATGACACCGAGGATGTCAACGTTCTAGCGGCAATGTTTGGGGAAGAAGTTTCGGATGACGATGAAGAAGAGGATGATGATGAGGATGATTCTACAACAGTCGATCGACCATTAGATCCAAATCAGCTGCTCACAAAGGATCGATTGCATGTTCAAATCACTCCACTATCTCAGGCTACCTTACCGCGTACTTGCTATATCGTGATCGACAAGTTTGCCGAATTAATCGTGCGTCCACTCAAAGACTTCGCCGATCTTGGGCAGATAGCTGGCGAAGAAACCCAGCAGCGGACGTTACCAATTTTTGACAATCCGCGAGTGGCAAAAAGATTTTCCAATCAACGCACTCAACGAGTAATTAAGGTGCCAGATAGCAAAGTCTTTTATAAGACTACTCAACACCTTAAGTTAAAGGGAATCACTAGGTTGTTGGTTGATGGCAATATTTATTCGTTGAATTAGCTGACTCCCGACAAAGAAGCTGGGTTTTGGTTTTCTCGTTTCGAGAGGCTTTGCCAACTGCTCCGCTCACCCACCGATGGTTGAGCGGAGCAGTTGGCGAAGCTTGCCGTAGGCACAAGCAAAGCCAATGGTATATTTATTGCGGGGAATCACCTAAAGCCTAAAGCCTAAAGCCTAAAGCCTAAAGCCTAATTCAAAGCTGGTAACTTATTCAATCCAACCACAACGCGGGGATTACTCTGCTTGAGCTGGGCTTCAAAGCCCCAGCAAACATCGGCAGTTGTTCTATTGAGTGCTGTCTTGGCTTGACAGCGTTCCGAGAGGATTTGGGCGATGCTAGTTAGTAATAATCGATCGCTCTTTTGATACGCAACTTCAAATAGTTTAATCGATTCGCGCAGATCGTTATCATTCCGTTGTTCTCGTCCGCGAATTCCGAGGAGTTGTGCCTTGTAGTAAGTTAGCTCAGGATTTTGAGGCGCAAGTTTGATGGCGGCATTGATGGCTGTATTTGCCTTATCGTACTCCTTCAAATCCCGATAGCCAACATACATACCCCGCAGGGCTAGATATCTAGGCTCGGCATTTTTCAATTGTTCGACCGCTTGCGTGGTATCAGAAAATGGTACATTGACAGCAAGTAGAAGATCCATATAACCTTTGACCAGATTTAGTTCTGGATTTTTGGGATCGAGCTTTTGGGCTTTATCCATATATTCAAATACTTTTTGAAGCTTATTTAACGCACCCAACGCACCACCATTAGCTTTTTTTAGCTCATAAGCACCTAAAATTCCCAATCCAACGCCCTGGTACAAATTCCCGCGCAGCGGGTTAGTTTTCATCAAATTTGCGGCAGCTTTGGATGTTTTTTCACCATACTCTCTGACTTTTTCATAGTCTCCAGCACTAAAAGGATAAAGAGTATTCATCGCATAAGTTAGTGGATCATTTGGTTCGGTTTTTAGTGCTGCTTCGAGGTATTGTTTGGCTTTGACATAGTTGCCATCGCGAAACATGGCTTGCTTCGCTCGCTCAACATTAGAACCCTGTTGTGGTTTCTGGGGTATCATATTGCTGTTGGGCTTGGCTGGTTTTGCCGCAGCTACTGCTGGTGAAATAATCGGGTTTAATTGGCTAATGGGTGCCACAATTGCCGATTGAATCAGCGTAATAACAGTGGCGAAGGTGAGTAGTGTGTGGGAGGAGAATTTTAGGTTCATAAATTCTGAATTAGTAACTATGGGGTAGAAACGGGGTTGTTAAAAATATTCGCGCTCGTGTAGGTTAATTGCATCGACCCGTCGTACTAATGGCTTGAAAATCACAATATACTATACAGCGGACGCGACTATCGATCGGATGTTCCGATGCTTTCACGGCGTAGATTTACCCACCCCACCCTACGGGCACCCCTCCAAGGAGGGGATTTTACCTAATGCTAAAACTTAAACACTTGTCCTACCATCCACCTGTGAGCGATCGATCGATTCTCACGGATCTTAACTTAGAACTAGCACCTCAGCAATTAGGCTTAATCGTGGGATCGAGCGGTTCGGGCAAGAGTACGTTGCTGGAAATTTTGGCGGGGTTGGCGAGTAGTACTAGCGGTGGTGTCTATTGGCGCGATCGCGTGTTAAAGTCTGAATCAATTCAACAATTGAGTGGGCTGGTATTTCAATTTCCTGAGCGGCATTTTTGCACCAATTCAATTTTGGAAGAGTTGCGGTTGGGGCATCCAGAGCTAGGTGCGGAACGGGTGGAGCAAGCCCTCAGTTCAGTTGGGTTAGCAGATATACCTTTAGATGTATCGCCACACGCCCTTAGTGGTGGACAGCAGCGACGATTAGCCCTGGCAGTTCAATTAATCCGGCAACCGCCGTTGTTGCTGTTGGATGAGCCGACAGCGGGCTTAGATTGGTCGATGCGTCAACAGTTGGTAAACTTGTTGGGTAAACTCAAGCAGGATTGGACGCTACTGGTTGTTACCCATGATGCTGGTGATTTGCTAGCAATTGCCGATAAATGCTGGCAGATCGATCGAGGCATACTGACTGAAACACCAATTGTTGATGGTAAATTAGCGTAGATTGGGGAGAGCGTAGTGAAACCCAACAATTATCTAATTGAAATATTACTACTTGTTTAGACCATCATGAGTACAGAAATTCCGATTATCCTAACTGGAACAATAATTCCTAATACAAATGTCAGACTTCAGCATATCAATCCCGAACAACGAAGAAAGGAGTACCTAGACTGTATTAACTACTATCGGAATTTTGCACCAGTTTATTTTCTCGAAAATTCATCCTATCCAGTCGAGGAAGATCTAGCAT
>JAJAYU010000390.1 GCA_026786125.1 Chamaesiphon sp. | reverse complement strand
TTGAGCTTCAGTGAATATACTGTATATCTCCTGCTACAGTCTCATTTTCCTATTTTCCTGAAACAGTCCACCAAGCTAGGGCATAAGCTTGATTGGATCGGTTGATCGGTTGACGAAAATAGACCCGAATTTTGTATTTACCTGGATCGCGAACCTGATGAAATATATGCTGAACACTATCTACAGGGCTAATTGACGACCATAAACTGCGATCGATCCGATCTTCATCGGCAGGCATCAAGTAGAGCGCGAGCTGATTAAGACCTCGATCTTGAAACTTTTCACCGACATCATATTGCTGATTGTGGTTGCGATCTTGTAATTCCACTAATCGATCCCAAGTGAGCGAGATCGATACCCAACTATTTTCGGCGAGGGGTCGATCAATCGGATAATCTTGGTATGCTCCCGCTGAGATCGTGTTGTAGTCCCAGCCGATCGAGGGGACTGGACTGGTAGGATGATATTCGCCAGGACTAAACTGTTGATAAGCGCGGAAAGCGTTTAATTGACCCGCACCCAACTGATAATCTAAGGGAATCTGGGCATCTCGTACAGAGCTAGATTCCGTCCAATCCCGATTATTTTTGGCCAATATCGTCCGCGTCATCCCCAATCGCAATCCATCCCCCGTATCTTTGATTTTGTCAGCAGAATTTAATAGCACTGCTTTCATCACCTCATGACGGCGCGCATTCAGCGTCCAACGGGGGCGAAGGCTCCCAGGCATCTGACTTTTAGTCCGCAATTGTTGATCGCCAAATTCTTGTAATAGCGCGATAGTACCCGTGACATGGGGCGCGGCAAAACTAGTGCCATGAACGGAGATCGCTTTCCCTGCAAGATTATATAGCTGAAGATTGCCGCCTGGAGCGACTAGTCCGATCGATCTGCGATTGCCGACATTTACTTCCCGATCTTCAATTATTTTCGCAGTCCCAATTGGTGTTTCGCTCAGATTGGAAAAATCTAACTTGCTGTAAGTGCCCTGATGCAAAGTTGAATAAGCAATATTAATCCCGTTATAGTTGTCAGTCGGAATCGAAATCCCGCCCTTACCTTGATTTCCCGCTACGGCATATGTCACATTATGCACCCGCGCCGACCAATCCAGACATTGGGTAAATAGGGCGTTACCATCCAATTTTGCATTCGGACGCGGATCCCGTTCTAATGGCTCACCAAAGCTCAGATTGATAGCACGGACATCTCCACTATTCTGTTGGGCAATATGCTGGGTTGAGAGGCATTCTTCCGGCTGTCCAGTCCGATCTACTCTTCCCATCGCACTAGAGTATAGTCGGGCATCGGGAGCCACGCCAGGAAATCGTTTGTCGCGACTAATCATCACCCCTGCTACCATCATCGCGTGCTGTTCGACCTGTTCGTTGGCTTTGGCAGCACCGTCTTGGTAAAAAACTTGTTCGGGTTGGAGTTTCGAGTTTTGGGCTGTCTTGTCCCAGCCAAACAGCCCTGGACGACCGACTTCAACTTGACCGATCACAATCTTTTTACCTGTAAGATTGTATGGAGCCTGGTGTAATCTCAACGCATCAATCCCCGCACTCCCAACCGAATTGGCGGTGGGTAGTGCCCAACTAGGCGCAATCATACTCCCAACTGATACCCCGATCGCCATCCGTTGCCAGTATTTATTCAATCAGCCGATCTCCAATTACTTTCTACATTTTGTTACATTATCCCCAGTCCTGGCCAAAATTATCGCAAACTGTGAACAGGTAAAATCGCTGTGTTTGGAGGAATCTCTCATGTCTGATACTCAAGTATTCGTCGCTCTGGTAATCGCGCTCATTCCTGGTTTCTTGGCATTACGCCTATCAACTGAATTGAGCAAGTAGATCATTAGCTCAAGTAACTCTATTCATGGCTGCTTGAGTTTATTCTATTTATTTATCTACAAATCTGGGACGTAATTAAAACTACGCCCCAGATTTTGTATCTTGGACATGCCTAATTCACACCGTGATTTCCCCAGTCCCCCAGTCTCCCAACTCCCAACTCTCAACTCTCAACTCTCAACTCCCACGTTGTATAATAGGTGGAAATTACATTGGGTATACTAAACTTCATGAATGCACAACATTCTTTCGAGCCACAAGAACAACCGATCCAACGTCGAAGATCCGCTGCATCACAACAGTTAGATCTGTTTCAGAGTAAAACAGGATTATCCCCACGAAAACGATCGAGAGCGAAAGTCAATCCGGTTTATGCCCACCGTCGTCAGGGTTTGGAAGCTGGGATGAAATTAGTTACTTATTCAGCTTTATCAGTGTTTGGGATTGTGACGCTGGTAAACTCGATCGGATATAACTGGGCACAACATGGTAAATTACAACATCTCAAGACAGAAGTGCAAGATGCCAAGATCCGTACGGAGAAAATCAATCATAACTTCAGTCGTTCTTTCGATCCCCAAGCCCAAACTAGTCTGATGGAAGATAACAGTTATAAAATCGCCCCAAATCGTCGTCAAATTGTCTTGATCGAGCATCAAGTGAATTCAGCAGGCAAAGTAATTAGCAAGTAATTACTTATAGTTAATGGGATTGAATTAATGAAGATGTTTTCTTTTGGATAACACCCGTGAATTCAACTGGAAATGCTTGAGTGAAACCTTGACTAGTGAGCCAGAGTTTTCCCTTCAATTGTGGCGTTCGATAGTAGATTGGTGCATCAGTCGATGCAATTACACCAGTTACTCGCAATTGTGATGGTGACGGACAGGTTTTAGTTGGTATTAGTCCTATTAAATCTAATTGATTTGGGAGGGTAGAAGTGTATAACTTGCCAGAAAATGTTGGGCGAATATCTGTTGTGGTAGCTTTTCCCAATCGATCAATTGCCTCAAGCATATCTAGCTCTTTTAATTCATCGATTACTATAAGATTGGTATTGAGATAAATACCGGACTGGTGAAGTTCAAGCAAAAGGGCTTTGTGTTGGAGACAGCCAGGTAATTTCTGTCCAGCAATCAGATAACTACCAGCAACAGGAATTGGTGGCTTGAGATTGGCTTCGCCATAACTAGTCACCAACTGGAAAAAAACAATTGCACCAGCAACTGCCAGACTGTATAATCCGATCAATCTAATCGAAAAACTTTTCATTGACGACCTTTATTATCTTCAAGAACAAAACTTAGATGAGAGCTAAACTGACTGTAACGACGGGCAATTAATAGTGAGGAAGTACATTGGATGGCGATTCGATCTGTATAGTGATCGAAGATCGGTTTTCTCCGCCCCCAGGCACGTCCAATTCCGATAATTGTCAGATCTACCTGACCAGAAATCTCTACGATTTTTGGAATTGGATCGATATCTTCGATTGTAGAAATCGTAATCCTGGCACAAATTTCTGCTGGTAAGTTTTCGAGGAGACTATTAAGTTCAATACTAAGTTCACCATCTTTTGTCTGATTTGAAACCACTTGAACTAGCTCTAATCGTCGATTTTGATTATTTAACAGCATTCTAATCGCGATTTCAACAGCCAGATCATCGTGATCATTGGCAGTATATGGCACAAGTATAGTCTGATTAGATCTCTTAATTAAACTATCATCGTTTGCATCGATAAATACCGCCATATCAGCAGGAGTACTTCCCAACATTTGAGCAACTCTACCACCCAATCGATTGTTTGTAAATGTTGGACGATGCCAACCCAATAATACCAAATTAGCTTGATCGAGTGCCGCAATCACCGCAGTTTTTTGAGCTACATCATAGCCGATTTGAACGATTGGTTGAAATATTGCCCTTGATTCGATCGGTTCGAGTGTAGCAATTAGGGTATTTAATTGTTGCAATCTGCGATCGATTAGCCGATTTGCCTCAAATGGAGTACTTTGAAATAGATAATCTTCTTCTAATTCAATTAGGCTTAATGGATTGATTATCGCTGATTGACGATCGTTTTGAGCGATCAATGTTGCTAATTGTAGTAGTCCCTTTTGAGTATTGGGATTGGCGACTGGGACTAAAATTCGATAACCAATTGATATTGGTATTTGTGCTGTTTCGGTTGTAGATTGTAATGCTAAATTATCGCTGCCTGAAGAATTTTCAAACCCTTGAACCGGATCTGATTGGCTGTGGAGTCGGATTGATTTTTTGGGATATGCCCATTCTAAGAGGGGCGAAGTCATAAAGGTAGTCACCAATGCCATAATCACCAACATCGTAAATAGAATCGGTGAAATTACTCCCAATTCCAAACCGATATTCAAGACAATTAATTCCGTTAAGCCCCGCGTATTCATCAACCAGCCGAGGGCAGAAGCTTCCTGTCGATTGAGATTACAACTCCGCGCTGCATAATAAGTACCAACATATTTACCAACAATTGCAACTCCTAGAACTGCCGAGCATAATAACCAAAGTTCAGGACTATTTAAAAGACCAATCTGTGTCTTTAGTCCACTGTAAGCAAAGAAAACTGGTAGTAGAAAGATCAATACAAAATCTTCGGTCTTCTCAGCAATTTCCCTAACTAATCTCGAATTTTTTGGCATCGCTGCACCGAGTAAAAACGCGCCAAAAATCAAGTGGATCCCGATCGCTTCGGTAATCAATGCTGACAATACTACTGCCATATAAATACCCGCTAGCATCAGTTGTGACAGCTTGCCAGTCCGATCGTAATAAGTAGATAAAATCTTTAGCAACCACCTACCAACCGTTAACATTGCCCCAATGTAAAGCACAGAATAGATAATGATCGGCACAGCACCAATCATACTATTAGTTCTAGTCACCGCGATCGCTACAGCTAATAAACACCAAGCCGTCACATCATCTACCGCTGCACAAGTCAATGCAAGGGGGAGCATAACACTTTTGCGATGAGTATTTATACTTACGATAATTTAAGCTGCGGTTTTTAGATTAACCCCAATCATTCCATTCAAATAAGCTACTCGATGCGCCAAAACCTGTGGCACATTTCGCTCATTCCATTGTGCTCCAGAAATTTTAATCCGCCGACCAATTTGCTTGATGGCTGATTCTACAGCCCCAGAGCCAATTGAACAGATTTTCTTGGACTGGAGAGCCTGGTAATTAACAATTCGTTCTTGGTGTTTGGTGAGATACACACAGAAATTCTGTGCTGTTTTCTTGGTCAGATTTATAAAAAGCTGTTTCGTTCTTTCCACCTCTCCCTGCCATAAATAAGCTTCTGCCTCATTGATTCGTCGCTGGGAACCTCCAACTTTATTCAGATTTTCAATGAGGTGATACCAGTCCAAGATTTCTCGGCGTTGTCGAGTTGGTGCGACTAAACCGATAATATTCCAAATCCCATCATGTCCATCTCCCAGACAAGTAACAATCGCTGCTTGTTGTTGACTGTTAACCCAATTAATCAGCCCCATATTATCTTGATAAGTAGCGATTAATCCTTGGTTTGTCTGCATCGCTTTATAGTCTTTATAGGCGCATTCAAGTCCTTTGTCTGTTCTTAATCTGACTTTCCCTCCATCTACACATAATTCTTCAATTAGTGCTGTCACCACTGGCAATTGAAACTCTTGTCGATGGACTAATCTTTGTTGCGACATCGCATTGCTTTGGACTCCGGTGATGTATTCTAAGTCTACTGCCGTCTGCTCGTATGACATATTGGCACTCAATCTCAGACAACTTTGTTCCAAATGTGGACTCATTCTTGTACTTGGCTTTACTCCCAATATTTTTGCTTGTTTACCACTGATTTCTAAGATCCCTAATGTACTGGTGAGTTTTCTGGTTTTGCCTGCTGTTGTTCCTGTTGATTTCTTAAAAAAAAAGCCGCAATTTCTGGACTAACGTGCTGCTGAATCTGCCCCTGAATTATTTTTTCTATGCTTTCTAGCGTTGGTTTTTCGTCTAATTCTCCCTCTGTATATAATATGTCGGCAATTGCTCTAGAGTATTCTTTCAGTTTTCTTGTTTGTTCTGGAGTCATTATTTTTCGGCCATTTTTGATAGCTTTAATTATCCTCTAAGTATCGATCTCCTCTCAATGAGTATTTATACTCATCGCAAAAGTGTTATGCTCCCAACAAGACTGCATGAAATATGTCTTCTTAGTGCATCTGGATTTGAGGAGATCTGCTACGAGCTGCCAGATATTCAAATTCAAAAGAATGGTAAAATTGTTCTATATTCATCAGAGTCAAGTTTTAATGGCAATGATGAATGGATGGCTTTTTTAGCCCAAAATGGGATTGAAACAAGGAGAATAAAACAGCAAGAACTCAAGAATATCGATCCATGTCTGGAGAACTTAGCTGGATCGTATTATGGCGGATTGTATACCCCAAATGATGCTTATATCGATCCATTGGAATTTTCCAAGCAACTACTCAAC
>JAJAYU010000389.1 GCA_026786125.1 Chamaesiphon sp. | reverse complement strand
TCTTCAACCCAACCTACAGAATAAAATATTACTCACACATCTCGTATGACCCCATCCCTATCAAACAAACGTGATATCCTTTCACAGATACAAAATATTTTTACTGGTGAAACATTTCTCTACATCCTCAAACGATCGATTCAGGCACTATTCACCCTCTTCCTGGCTTCGATTCTATGTTTTGCAATTATTCAGTTATCCCCAGGTAATTTCCTCGATACACTGAAGCAAAATCCCAAGATTACGCCCCAACGGATTAAGGAGTTAATGGAGCAGTTTGGCTTAAGTGATCAAAAAGATTTTGGAACTCTCGTCGGTCAATATTTTAAATGGTTAACTCAGGCACTTCAGGGCAATTTGGGGTTGAGTATGCTCTATTTTCAGCCTGTATCAGTATTAATCGGGCAAAGGATTAGAGCTACTCTGGAATTAGCGATCGCCTCGATTATATTAACATGGCTGATTGCCATTCCCTTGGGGATTATTGGCGCGGTAAATCAAAATAAATTTATCGATAAATTTTTAAGGGTACTGAGTTACACAGCCCAAGGATTTCCTAGCTTTGTGACTGCCCTATCACTATTAATTGTTGCTCAAATCTGTTCGCCACTCTTACCTGTCGGTGGTAGAACTAGTATTAATCATGGTGAATTATCAGCGATCGGTCAATTGTTTGATATCCTTTGGCACATGATCCTGCCGACAATTGCCCTCACAGTGACCGGATTTGCTGGATTGCAACGGATTACCCGTGGGGAATTATTAGATGTCTTGCGTCAAGACTATATTCAGACAGCTAGAGCCAAAGGTTTATCTGAGAATAGAGTAATTTATGTTCATGCACTACGAAATGCAATTAACCCCCTAGTTACTTTGCTTGGGTTTGAATTTGCTAGTTTACTTAGTGGTGCTTTTATTGCGGAGTTTTTCTTTAATTGGCCAGGATTAGGTAAGTTGATTCTTGCGGCAGTAACTGCAAAGGATCTCTATCTAGTGATGGGTAGTTTGATGATTGGTGCAATCATGTTAATTGTTGGTAATTTGTTTGCGGATCTATTACTCAAATTTGTCGATCCGCGCATCAAATTAGCCGATTTAAAGTAGAGATTCTAGTCCCAACTCCTAACTAATTCCAACACCTGTGATAGTGAATCGATAGATAAATCTGGATGGTATTCTAAGCTTGGTGGTTGAAGATCGCCATACTCGGAATCAGATCGCTTCACCCAAATTGTAGACATACCTAATTGACGCGCACCGCAAAAATCTTTGCGGGGATTATCTCCGATATACACGCTGAACTCTGGTGGAATGTTTAGTCGATCCAACACCAACTTAAATGGAGCTGTACTCGGCTTCCAATTTTCTCGACCTAAACTATCTGAAAAAACTACGGTATCGAAGAAAAGATCCAATCCTAAGGCTGCCCATTTACGTTGTTGTACCTGTAAATAGCCGTCACTAACCAAACCTATTTTATAAGATTTAGTTAGTGTCTTTAATAGATCGATCGATTCCGCAAATGGACTGATTGTCGGCGAATGTTCTCGATAGACATTAAGCAACTTAGTCACAACTTCTGGATTTTCGATCTGATGAATTGCTAACCACTGATTGAAAGTATTATTTCTAACGCCCTGATGATATAAGTTACATAATGTTGTAAATCCTTGGTTTCGATCGATCCCCAAGTTTACATCTGCCCAATTACCAACGGCTTTAAACCCACTCAAGACATAATCTCGTTCCGAATACAGCGTATCATCTAGATCGAATACGATCGCTTGTAAGTTATTCATCAAAAATTATGTCCTGGCGACTAGTGTTCGCCGTCGTCCGCCCACTGCGACGTCTTGAAGATCGAACTGTGACGCGCTACCTGTTGCCTCAGCCTTAACAAAAATGGCATCATCATAGCGGAGCATCGACAATCCATCCTCCCATTCATCGATTTCCACCTGGGGCTGCTTACCTGCCAACAATTGTAATAGCCAGAATGGGAAGTCTGCACCAGCTCGATAAGCCAACGGATAACCACCCCCAAATCGAGGATTGATTTCGATCGAGACAATCTCACCATCTGACTGTAAAAAGCACTGGAATGTAATGCAGCCAATTGCACCAGGGAGAGATTCTACGATATATTTCGCCGCAGCAATTAATGCTGGATTTTTGACAGTGGTACCTTTACTAGTTTCGCCTGCGCGTGTTTCTAGTCTCGATCTTGGTACGATCGAAATTGCTTTGCCTTGAAAATTAACTAGGATATCGATCGTATATTCTTGACCACTAATTAGTTCTTGAATAATTGAATCTTCGACGTAGCTCGCAAAAAAGTTTAACTCTGTCCGATTCTTAATTTGATACACCCCAACACTAGAACTACCCTGGTTGGGCTTGACGATCACAGGGAAATCTCGATCTTCAACTTGATCTAATTGGTATATCTTAGGTGTTTTCACCCCAATTGTTTGAAAGAATAAACCAGTCTTCTTTTTGCTATAACAAATATCATTTACGGCTGCTGATGAAATCAGTACCGTCACACCCAGATCTCTGAATCGCTGTTCGTGTAATGATAAAAGATGGAGTTCTGTATCAATTAATGGAATCAGCAGATCGATCTGATGTCGATCGCAAATATCTAGCAATTGATCAATATAATCAGGATCGTCAATTCTCGGCACGAGTTCAGCCGTGTCCGCGAGAAAAGAAGCTGGAGCACTACGCTTTAAATCTGTGGTAATAATTTTCCCAGTGATCTTCGCGCGATACATTGACTCTCGAAAGGCTTTCAAAAGTTCGACTCTTCTACCAACACTTGTGAGTAATATATTCATCAACTTGCCTAATTTCAATAAAATTACAATCGGGGATGATACTTGATTAAATCGCTTAGTTTGTAGTGTCGCGATCGATTAATTCAATTAATGCAAGTATTTTCTGTGGCATCAATTTTGTCAATCTATCGCCTGCATAGCCTTAATCTATATACCATCCTAAGCTGGCTGACAAATTAAAATTAAGACATTATCCAAAAACAGTCTTGTGAATATTCAATGACTATACCGACGACTAGATCGAGCCGATCGTTCCCGCAGGTATAAAACAACACATTGTATCTACCAAATAATTAAATATATCTGTCTGGTAGATTTTGGAGTTGTCAAGGTCAGACATTTGACTAATTAGCCTAGTTACATGATAGCTCACGTATATATTCTACGTCTGCTAAAAAGACCACTTAATTACTAATCAATTGATTAAGAAATAATCGATCAATCTGCTCGGTTATCGCTGGTATCTCATACCTGGCAACTGATTGACTAATTCAAGCAACTCCAACTGGAGCAGAATACTTGAAACCATCGCAGTTGGTAATTGAGATCGAACTACAATTTCATCAAAACTAACTGGATCATCTGTCACTACCAGCCAGACTTGTTGTAGATCTGGTGCTAGATCTGGTGGTGGTAAAGTTTTGAGCTTAATCGCTGCTGGCTGTGGAGAAATCTGCGGCAATAAGGGGAAAAGTTGCAGTTGTTCAGAGCTGTCAAGCTGGGGGAGTGTCGCGAGTAATTCGAGCAGATGATCCAGTCCGAGAATGGGCTGTGCGCCACGACTGAGTAGTCCTAGACAGCCGAGGGAGTTGGGGTTGTCGATCGAGCCTGGAAGGACGTATACATCGCGGCTGAAGTCGTTGGCTTGATAGGCGGTAATCAGTGCGCCGGATCTCACAGGGGCTTCAATCACAATGGTAACGCGACTCAATCCAGCGATAATGCGATTGCGGGCGGGAAAATGAGTTCGATCGGGTGGCGTTCCGGCGACATATTCACTGACAATTAATCCATGCTGCTGAATATCTGCCCACAAGTTTTGATTACGAGGGGGATAGACGAGATCGACTCCAGTACCGACAGCGGCGATGGTGCGTCCACCCGCCTCTAAACAGGCACGATGAGCCTCTGTATCAACGCCCTGTGCCATCCCTGATACGATCGTAAATCCTTTACTTGCCAAGCAACTACTAATTTTTCGCGCCCAGCGTTTACCATAGTCGGAAGGATCGCGAGTACCGACAATGGCAATAGCCGGAGTAGTGCCATAATTTTCGGCAATGGCTACTTGCCCCCGATAGTACAAAATACTCGGTGCTGATGGAATTTCGCTCAATAAGCGGGGATAATCAGGATCTTTCCGCGCCCACCAGTGGGGATTGGCGATCAAATGTGCTACTAGTAATTTATCAGGATCGATCTGGGCACGAGCGGCGACAATTTTGGCCACTGACTGATTTCCGACCCCATCGATCGATAATAACGCCTGAGCATCAGCCTTCCACGCAGCTTCTAGGGTACCAAACCGTTGGTGTAATCGATCGATTAAAATTGGCCCAACGCCAGAAACTTGCGACCAAGCTAGCCAATAATTCCGTTCTTGCGACATTCGATCTCGTCCACGCTTTAGCTTAGTATGCCCAGGGGGGTGGGTTTTGTATCGGGGATGGGGTGACTGGGGGACTGGGTGACTGGGGGACTGGGGGACT
>JAJAYU010000388.1 GCA_026786125.1 Chamaesiphon sp. | reverse complement strand
GAATTGCACCATCGCGACCTGTATGATAGACTGTTACTTTATTTTTTTCTAGCAATCTCACTGTTTCTAGATCTGGACTGGCAGTTGCGGCAATTGCAACTTGAGGCTTGATTCTTTTAATTGATCGATCTGTCAACTTACCACCACTCCAATAGAGAATTTTCGCTGAATTAAGTTTCTCTAGATCGATCGCTGGTTGAGCTTTGTCGGTAGTATTATCGCCAATCACTAACCATTTTTGATTAAATTCAGCGATATTAATTTGAAAAATGGCTGGACTAGTTTTGATCGTCGTAATTTCCACTCGATCAAATTTATAAGATTTACCTACTGCTAATGGGACAAATTTAATTGCCCCAGCATTACTAGTATCTTCCCCAATACTATAGAATTCTTTAATCGGAATAGCTGATGATAGTAATTGCCAGCTATTTAGCACCGCTGGATCGCGATTGAAATCAATGGCTCGATCAATCTGATTAATTGCCTGTTGTTGGAGAAATGGCAGCATCACAAATCTGGTCACACTTTCATTTCCGGTATTAATAACGATTGTATGCCCACGATCTTGGATCACTAGAATTTGTTCATCTTTACTGGCTAATGCCGTAATTTGTAGTTCGGTTGTTTTCCAGATTGCTAGGGGTACAATAATTACTAACATTCCCACTAATATTGGTAATTGCCAATGTTTCTGGAAGATCGGAACTGCCCACACAAATAGAATTAATCCATATAGTGCGAATAACTGCCACAAGGAAATCTGACCTACGGAAAATGAAGTATTGGGTAGATAATTAAATAAATCAACAATCCAAATTAATAACTGAGTGGGTACATACAATACCCAGGAAATTGCACTACCTAGAATCGGCACTATCGATCCAGCAAATGCGCCGATTGTACCGCCAATACTAACCACACTAATCAGTGGGCTTGTCAACACATTAGCAGGCAAACTATAAAGTGGAAAAACCTTAAATACATATAGTTGAATCGGTAAAGTCCAAATCGATGCAGCTAAAGGTACGGTAATTAAATCAGCAATTGTCGGTGGGAGCCAATCCAACTTTTTTTGTAATGGTTCAACTGTGACAATTAAACCTAACGTCGCCAAAAAACTCAACTCAAAGCCAATATCCCAAACCCAGAGCGGATTAATAATCAATAATAGTGCACCAGCGAGAAATAACGAACTAATTGGATTAATTTGTCGATTGGTTCGCAACGCAATTAATACCGCCATTCCCATCACAACCGATCGAACAACCGCAGGCTGAAAGCCAGCCAAGCCAAGGAAAATTAGTAATGCGACGACTCCGCAATTAAACTGTCCCACTACCGACAATCGCTTGCGGGTGAGAGTGAGGATCGCATTCAAGATCAACGATACCTGAAACCCAGATGCAGCCAAAGCGTGAGCCAATCCGACTCGCACAAATCGATCGCGTAAATCGAACGGTACATCCACTGCCTCCGATCCTAACACCATCGCCGTCACCAATGGTCCGATCGGGACATCCAGCCACTTTACCTGTGCTGCTGCTACTCGCTGACGCAGTTTACCCCAGCTCCATGCTTGCGTCTGGCTTTCATCGGGTACCCGTAACTGAACGCCCCGCATCCCCGCAAATCCACCCGATTGACTCAGATAGTCCCGAAAACTAAAACCGCCAGGATTGGCATTTACTTGAGGTAGGTACAATGTCCCCGTGACCGACACCTCTACCCCTGGTTGTAAGCCCGTACCGCTCTGCAATGGGACAGTTACATACACCCGACCAGTAACAGGTCTGCTCACGTCTGCTGGTCGTAATTTGCCCCCTTCAATCTCACCCTGAATATCATTAAGTTGAGTTGCATTGAGCCAAAATTGACTATTCTGGTTACGGGTGACACGGGGGTAACTATCAACAATCCCTTGGACGATCGTAAATTGCGATGTGCCCCGCTCGGCTGTAGCGGGAATGAATTTACTAATGTCATTCGTGGCAAGTTTTGGCACGCGAAATTCTAGGTAAAAACTAGCAGATGTAGCGATCAAAATCGCCACAAATAGCAATTGCCACTTAGGACTTTGCTTCCAAACTCGCGGCAGAATCAACGCTATGGGAATAGCACCTAAAATCATGCCCCATCTCACAGATGGATCGAAGGTAATCAGTAAACCAATGACATAAGCCAAACAAAGAACGATCGCAGCTTGGGTATTCCTCATTAATTAATTGATAATTGAGAATTGATAATTGGATTTTCTAGGATGGGGTAGAAGTTGAAGTGTTTACCTTATTATTGACTCTAAGGCTTTGACTATCTCAATGACAGGATTTTACCATCTCAATCGATCGTGTATGCTTGAGGAGGTAAAAATAAGCAATCAAAAGCAGTTCCCAATCTTTCTATGCTAACCAATCGTCCTTATACCGTCGCCCTGATTATTCCTACTGGTATCGGTGCCGCGATGGGTGGCTATGCTGGGGATGCTTTACCGATTGCCAAGGCAGTTGCAGCTAGTTGCGATCGATTAATTACCCATCCAAATGTGATGAACGGGGCGCAGCTCTACTGGAATATCCCCAACGCCCTTTATGTTGAGGGTTACGCCCTAGATAAATTTGCCGCAGGTACCTGGGGATTGCAACCAGTACGGCGGAATCGAGTCGGTATTGTCTTTGATCGATCAATCTCCGATGAATTGCGCGTCCGTCATCTTCAAGCCGCAGATGCTGCCAGAGCGACATTGGGGCTAGATATCACCGATTATGTCATTACAGATCTGCCTTTGGGCGTAGAACTGCGTACAGCCTCTTCTGGGGCATCCTGGGGGACGATTCAACAGCCGGATAGTCTGTTGCGAGCAGTGGATAAATTAATCAACGTCGCTGGAGCTGAAGCCATCGCCGTAATTGCCAGATTTCCTGACGATCCTGGGGCGACAATTCTCCACGACTATCGACATGGGACGGGGGTAGATCCCTTAGCTGGAGCCGAAGCTGTCATCAGTCACCTGATCGTGCGGACATTCAAAGTACCCTGCGCCCATGCACCTGCTCTATCGCCCCTACCGATCGATCCTGAGATTTCGCCGCGATCGGCAGCCGAAGAATTGGGTTATACTTTTTTGCCCTGCGTTTTAGTTGGTTTGAGTCGGGCACCGCAGTTTGTGGAGCTGGGGGGACTGGGAGACGGGGGGACGGGGGGATGGGGGGACGAGGGGATGGGGGAAATTTGGAATGATCAAGTTGATGCGGTGATTATTCCTGAATCTGCTTGTGGGGGGAGTGGCTTGATTAGTTTCGCTCGTTCGTCCCATACTAAGATTATTACCGTCGCCGAAAATCAAACGCGGATGGGAGTCACACCAAAAACCCTCGGAATTAAGTCGATTGCGGTAAGATCTTATTTAGAAGCGATCGGGGTGATTACAGTCGATCGAGCTGGTATGAGTCTCGATAGTTTTTATCCCCAGATTGATCGACTCAAAGAGTGCGAATAGCTAGCATCGATCAATCTTCGGCTATATTGAAATCGCTTAGAATCAATACAGTGTCCACCTATCCCCTATCCCCTATTCCCTATTCCCTATCCAATGACTAACTCCCAAAATCCAGAAATCGAACCCTTATCGCGTATTCAGATTTTGATTGCGATGGCGGTAACTTCGATCATTCTATTTGGAGTTGCTAAGCTATGGCTGTATTTAGGGGATCTGCAATTACGTCCGCTGGTAATGACGGTGGAGGCTTTAGGGCTAGGAATTGCGATTGGATTGGGATTGACGGGATTAAGTTCGATTGTCTATGCGGCTTGGGCTACCTATCGTGAGAGTGCAGATTTTTATCTGGCAATGGTGTTGAAACCTCTCTCAATACCCGATCTAATTTGGCTGGGACTTTTACCTGGATTGAGTGAAGAATTATTATTTCGGGGTGTAATGTTGCCCGCACTAGGTTTAGATCCGATCGGCATTGTATTATCTTCGATCTGCTTTGGCGTGTTGCACATGACGAATATCCAGCAGTGGCCTTATGCAGTCTGGGCAACACTAGTGGGGATGATACTTGCCTTTACAATGGTCGAAACAGGTAATCTATTGATTCCGATCGTCGCTCATATTACTACTAATTTTGTATCTGGTTTAAGCTGGAAGTTAAAGGCTAGAAGTTAGTATTTTCTTACTCACTTGATATGTACGGCAAAAAGACGTACTATAAGATAAAGTTTCGCCCAAAGCAGGATCACATTCCATGTCTCGACCAGAATCCGCTGCTGCACATCAGGTGGAAAAAACGACTAAATCAGAACGGTTGGAAGCACGTCTGAGCCGCGAACAGAAAGAGTTGTTGCAATGGGCGGCAGATCTAGAAGGCAGAAGCTTAACAGATTTTGTGGTTTCTCACGCGCAAAATGCCGCCGTACAGACTATCTCAGAGCATACTGTGATCAAACTCGGTCGCGCCGATAGCATCGCTTTTGTCG
Organism: Chamaesiphon sp.; assembly: GCA_026786125.1. Classification (GTDB taxonomy): domain Bacteria; phylum Cyanobacteriota; class Cyanobacteriia; order Cyanobacteriales; family Chamaesiphonaceae; genus Chamaesiphon. The sequence continues at coordinate 2,319 of JAJAYU010000388.1, read as the reverse complement.
AATCTTTACAATCTCCGCCAGAACTGGGTGAGGATGCGCCATTAGCACGGGCGATTTCGCGCTACAAGCAAAGTCAGGGGCTGGGATGAGTTTTCCGCCTTTCACCCACCAAATCGCCCAGTTAAGCGCAGAACATGACCGTGCCGATTTTCGCTCTGGCAGTGAACCCTTAGATCGGTATTTATGGGAACGCGCCAATCAAGACTTCAAGCGATATGTGGCAACGCCCTTCGTTCTCTACGATCTAGAATCAAAGCGGATTGCTGGCTATTACACCTTGGCTGCTACAGGCATTCAATTTGAAGATTTACCAGAGACGATGCGAAAAAAGCTGCCTCGGTATCCGATCGTTCCAGCGATTCTACTGGGTAGACTTGCGGTGGACGAACGCTATCAAGGGCAGGGAATAGGATCATTTTTGCTCGTCGATGCCCTGCGGCGGAGCTTAATCAATGAAATCGTAGCAGCGGCGGTTGTCGTCGATGCCAAAGATCAAACGGCGCAAGCTTTTTACAAATACCATAACTTTGTTTCGTTTGCGGGACAGCCGTTGCGATTGTTCTTACCGATGACGCTGATTGCTAGACAATTTAGTTCGAGCGGTGGCTAGTAATCTCCTAGATCTTCGTAATAACACTGGGTGTCATTGTGTGGAGTTTTCTTAATGTCCACCTACACCCAAGTAAGTTTCGATTACTTTGGGATCTTTGAGTAAGTCAGCCGCGATACCTTCGTGCTTGACAATGCCAGTATCTAGGACATAGGCTCGATCGGACATTGCAAGAGCTTTTTTAGCATTTTGCTCCACCAGGACAATTGCCGTACCATTTTGATTGATTGCCCGAATCTGGTTGAGTACATCAGTTACTAAAGCGGGTGAAAGTGCGGCGGATGGTTCATCTAGTACTAACAATTCAGGATCGAGCATGAGAGCTTTTCCCATCGCCAACATTTGACGCTCCCCACCCGAAAGCGTTCCGGCACGTTGTTTACGGCGTTCGGCAAGACGAGGAAACATCGTAAAAATTTTTTGTTTGAGCTGCTTGAGATCGCTAGAGCGGATAAAACCACCCATATCTAGATTTTCCTCGATCGTTAGGGACTTAAAGACATTCGAGATTTGGGGCACATAACACATCCCCTTCTGCACAATGCGATCGGATTTTAGCCCACCAATTTCTTCACCTTTGAAAGTAATCGTCCCACTATGGGGTGTCAACAACCCAAAAATAGTTTTCGCCAGGGTTGATTTTCCCGCCCCATTCCCACCAATGACTGCGACTAGTTCACCTGGTTGCACGACAAAATTAATCCCATTGAGGATATCTGAACCAGGCATATAGCCAGCGCGGACATCATTAACTACTAGCAGTGGGGCAGTGGTCAGCATTAGTGGGGTCGATCGATAGTGGTTACTCAAGTTTAGTAGAAAGAGTCGATCACTAACTAATTTATGCTAATAGTTCTGATTTTTACTGCTAGGAGAAGATCCGGTCGATCTCAGCACTAAAGCCAGGTAATAATGGTGAAGTAAGCTGATCACCTGCCAACAGCGTCGCCACTAATTGTAGTTGAGCATCAGTCCGCCGATAGATTTCTAGAGTTTGTAGTTGCCAATTGACAATCCAATATTCTTGCACCCCATAGCGAGAATATAACTTCAGTTTGACGCTCTTATCCCGTTGTTCGTTTTGTTCGCCAGCCGATAGAATCTCTACCATCAACTCTGGCGCGACAGTAAAGTGTCCTGCTGCATCAATACCTCGCTCCAAACGCGATTGACTTACCCACACCACATCAGGAATCACCGCATCTGTCGGGGTGAAGATGACTCCAGGTGTTTCAAAACTTCGTCCTAACCCAGTTTCTTCTGACCAAATTTCCAGCCGAACATGAATTTTGCTTGCTGCACCTTGATGTCGAATATGGGGAGCGCGTGTCACAAATAGTTCTCCTGCAATAATTTCATGACGCAGCCAGCCGCCATCATCGGGCATGGCATCAAGATCTGCGGTTGTCCAGTAGAGAGAATTAGCAATCATCGGTTTCACTGGTAAACTCTGCTTTTATTATATTCTATTGAGAATTTGCTACTTCATTAAGTAAAGATCGAGTTCTGGATATCGAAAAAATACGCTATCAACACTTGCTAGCTTTGCCTCATAAACTAGTGCTGTCGCAATAATTAGCCTGTCAAAGGGATCTTTATGGATGGGCGATAACTCAACTGCGCGAACAGTGACTAATTCCGTAATGGGGAATAGCTCAATTCCTACATTCGTTAATGATGTTTCAAACCATTCTTGAGCAGTAGAGGGT
>JAJAYU010000387.1 GCA_026786125.1 Chamaesiphon sp. | reverse complement strand
CGGTTTGAATTTCCCGAACGCACTGGCGCGTTAATTAAATTTCTCCATAGTATGAATCCCGATTGGAATATCAGCCTGTTCCACTATCGCAATCATGGTGGTGACAATGGGCGGATTTTGATCGGAATTGAGGTACCACCGACGGAAATAGCTGATTGGGATGATTTTCTCGATCGCACCCCTTACCGCTACTGGGACGAACGCACCAATCCCGCCTATCAGTTATTTTTGAGCTAGTAGCTCACCCTAATTCCCAACTCCCAATTCTGCTATAGCTTCTGTTTCCAATTGGCTACTGACAATTGCACCGCCTGATAATTAGCCGCTGTTTCCGGTACCATGATAGCAGTACCGATCGCCCGTTGCCACTCTTCTTTGCTAGCATAGCCCTCAGCAATGGTGGCTATTTCTAGAGACCACTTATTGATCGATTGATTGATGGCGGTAGCGGCTGAGGGATCCTCACGGAGCAATTTTTGAGCGGTTTGGATTGCTACAAAGTGAGAAGTCGCATCACCTGGAGTGATTTTGTCATTTACAGTTGCTAGAGCCGTAATTTGGCTGGTAGCTTCAACTGTACTGCTAGCTAACGGCATCGTCAAATTGTTACCTATAGGTTTCACCGTTGGTTGTTTGTTGAAATTAGGCGAGTGGGAAACTAACATCAGGACAGCACCTCCAGCCGCTACCATTAACGTCATCAAAAAGCCCACACTTGCCCAGTGGGGAATATGTCTGCGATTATGTTTCGGCTCAGATCTCAAGACGATTTCACCACTTCCCATTGCAGTAGGACTGATAATTGGGATAGGAATGGAGCTGGGTGGTATGTAAGGTGCATAAATTTCCTCCCGTGCCGATAGTGGTGGAGCTGGAGGTGTATAGATTGGTGCTGGGATCGGAGTCGAAATCGATGCTTGGGTGGTGGCAGAGAAGACTGGACGATGAATAGAAGCCGTGGTGGGGACGATCGATACAGGTGTCTGTAAGGGTTTCCAGTGATGTTCGCTCAGTTCAGCGAGGCGACTGGTGAGGTAAGTATCGATCGTCCCCAGATTGAGATCGGGATGATAATTGAGAGCTTCTAACAGTGCGGTGGTAAATAGTCCATGCCCCAAGCCAGCATCTTCATGGGAAGATTCATGACTCTGACAGGAGAGAAAGGTGGGAATCTGATAGTCTTGGGCGAGCTTGGTAGTGGCTGCGCCGATACCACTACTAAGGGGTAAGTGGATAGATCGATTGGCATCAAGGAACACTAGCGCATTGACACCGATATCGTTGAACTGCTGATACAGTTGGCGGATGGAGATACAGGTATTTGATAAATCAGTAACATCACCATCGATCGGAATTAGGTAATCTTCACCCTCAAAACTAATCCCACAACCGCTAAAAAAGAACCACACTAAGTCGCCATGATGGAGAGTATCCCAAGACCATTGTTGCAGCCAACCATTGATATTTGCTCGATCGGGATAGGTAGATTTATGATCCCGATTGGGGGAAGTATCCGTCATCAGCAGACATTGCCCTGGACTCCAACCTGCCGCATCGATGAAAAATTGTTCCATTGCGACCGCATCCGCCAGCCCATAGCCTAGAGCTGGTAATGACTGATATTGATTAATCCCGATCAAAATACACGTTTGAGTTGCCATTTAAAGTTCAATAATTAATAGACCAAACTGCCGTGCATCCAAATCTAATCTTTACTGTTATTGGAACTTAGAAATCTCTAGGATCTAAATTTATTCTTGGCTAGAGTGACTAACCAAGATCGATCTAGTTGACTTTTAGGCGAGCGGCAATTTATCAAAACCCTTGCTGGATTTATCTTACCATTCTATCAATAGAGATATCGTTCTAACCACTGACGATTGACGTAGCGTCTAATAGAAATATTGAGGGTCTCTCCAATCCCTGTGCCGCTGGATCCGCAGGCACAGCAACGGACATCGCACTCACACAGTGAATATTGCTATGCTTACGATAGATTTCTGGTAAGGGCTGAAATGCTGAGAGTTTAATCGATTGAATACTTGGGGGTGAATCAATTGGTAGTCCAACTAGTCCATTTACCAATCCAGTAGCTGTCTCAATCGGCTCAGATTGAAGAATTAGTAAATATCTAATCAGATCGCCATCGAGCTGAGTAGTGGGGGTGCTAGTTCTTGCTTTCTGGCTGGGTAAAAGTACTTGTTGTGCCTTACCAAAAATTCGATACCCAACATCGATTACCACCATTTCTCGACCTTGATAAGTAGTCAAACTAACTCCAGTTCGGTCAGGATCGCCGTATACTCGATCGAGTGTGGTGACTTTCTGGACTCGATCGAGTGGTAATGCAAAATCTCCCTCGCCCAGTTTGAAAGTAATTAACCGCTTGGTAGCTTCAGTCTGCTGTGCCGCCAACCGTCGGGATCTCAATGGAGAATAAATAGCCATAAATGCCTGTCGATCGATACTACTATCTATAGTTCCACCATTGAACGCAAAAGTTGCTACCGTCTTGATTTAATCCCGTAACCATCCAGCTAAATCGCCGAAAGTGAGCTGAAAATCTGTAGGGAATTCAGGGACTCATAATACATCTATTTCTTCCTCAAATACTTGGGTCGATCGATTTACTCCATAGACTCGATTAAGCGATGTTTTGCTTGTGGCATTGGCTCATAACAGTTGTCTGCGGTTTGTGGTCGATTAAGTCGATCGGGATCATCAGAAATCGACTTATGCTGGTAAGGTAAGCCAACGCGCATTCGAGATCCTGGACAAATAGCTATGAAACCGCCAATTATTGTCGTTCTCAATCAAGTGAGCGTCGCCACTGCCCGCCAATTGATGACCGCATTACCAGGATCGCAATTATATGGATTAGTAGATAGAACGATCGATGTAGATGTGAGCTTTACTGATTTTGGCGATACCCTCCGCCAACTATATCGGGATGGTGTGCCGATTGTTGGTTTATGTGCTGCTGGCATTTTGATTCGCACCCTCGCCCCGATTCTTTCCAATACCAAAACCGAGCCACCTGTGATCGCCGTAGCCGCCGATGGTAGTGCGGTAGTACCGCTGCTGGGTGGGATGACAGGCGTAAACAATCTCGCCGAGCAAATTGCCGCAGCTTTAAATATTCAACCCGCAATTACCACCACAGGCAAAATCCTGTTTAACACCGTTCTCCCCGATCCGCCTGCGGGTTATCGACTTGCCAATCCTGAACATGTGAAGGCTTTTATCGCCAATCTGATTGGTGGAGCTAGTGTTAGTTTAGAAGGCGATGCCCCGTGGTTAACTGCCAGCGATCTTGCTTTTTGTGCTGATGGGAAACGCACAATTACAGTTACAACCCAATCAATATCTGGCAGTCCAGAGCGGTTAGTCTATCATCCTACCAGCCTAGTCATATCGATCGATCGACCCACTCAATTCGATCTAGCTAGGTGGCTCGAAGTAATAATCGATCGACTCGCCACAGCCAATCTTGCCCTCCCTGCGGTCGCTTGTATCGTCATTCCCAAGACCCCCGCAGGCGCGGCAATTATCGGCATTGGTAAGAGTTTAAATCTACCGATTCGCTTAGTTGATTCAGCAGATTGGCAGCAAGATTTAGCTGTAATTAGTAATGATAAAAATTTAACTATTCTCAGTGCAACCCAGCCGATCGATCCCAACTCCATCGGTCAATCCCAAGGT
>JAJAYU010000386.1 GCA_026786125.1 Chamaesiphon sp. | reverse complement strand
GGGGTGGCAATGGTGGTATTTCCGGCTACCTGAATCGATTTAATAATCTGATTTGTGTCGGTGGTGGTATCTAAATCTTTGAATACATTAGTCAGATTGATCGAGCTAGTTGCACTATTCTCGTTAATATTAAAGTTGGCAATGGCAGTGCCGATTGTGGGCGCGAGATCATTTCCCACCAGTACCTTGGCTGTATGGAATCCCAGTTGATTGAATCTCATTTCTAGGCGGTTGCCGATGATAGTAAAGCTATCAGCTCCAGTTGTGGTAATGCCTTTACCAGTAGGAATATTTAGATTGATCGAGATTTTACCTTCACCATTAAAAGTATAGTCGAGGTTTTGACCATCCCCTGTCACAGACAGGAGTTCGGCACGTTGGGCGAGGGCGTTGATGTGCGTGACATTATCAGTAGTAGTACCGAGATTAATGGTGAAGTTACCACCAGTTTTGGTCAAAAATACGGAGTCTTTATCAAAAGCGTAGTAGTTACCAACATTCTTGATTTGCTTGGTGGATTCAATATCTAGTGAAAATTTACCCACTCCAGTAGTGGTAATCAGATCTGGCGTAACCACAGCAGCGATTGTATCCCCAACTTGGTTGATGGTTACTTGAGACTTCTGGAATGCCCGCATTCTGCTTTGGGCATCGTCTAATGTCACAAATTCTGTACCATCATTGAAGGCGCGAGCAATAAAATTCTCATAAATCGATCGCTTGTAACCTGGCTCCTCTTCTACAACGCCATACTCATGGTAAGCAAATTGAATGATCGGCTTATGAGCATGACTGAGCAATTGATTATATTCTTTTGCCCATTCTAAATCGGTTTGGGCGATCGTCAGTTTCCGAAAAACAATCAGGTTGAAATCGAATGAGACATTGGGCGCAAAGAAAATTGCTTTAGCATCAGGATCGAGAAATCCGAACGCATTATTATAAGCCGATCCTACTCCGGTAATACAACTAAAATATTGATCCAACTGTCGATCAACTGCCAAGTTTTCAGGATTACCAGGGGTAGCAGCTCCAGTGATATTAATTCCTAGCTGCCGATTAATTTCTAGTTTTGATTCTTCAAATTCAAACTGAAGTTGTGCTGGGGTAAGATCGTTAACATTCATCGGATGATTGTAAGAATGTGTCCCAATTTCATTACCTAGAGCTAGCCAACGTTGATAGATTGGCTTCATTACTGTCCAGTCTGTACCCTGTGGACTACCCTCTGTTTGTAAAGCCAAGCAATATGGACAAGATGTAGCGATCAGCGCTTGTCCTGCCGCAGTAGTTGAGTCAATGCCAATGTTAATATAATGGGATCCCACAAACCCATAGTTACTTTTCCATTCGGTGAGCACATCCGCAAATTTGGATTGGACGCGAGGTGCAACATCAGAGAATCTTGATAAGTCAGCATCATTCCGAGACATAAATAGACTAGTGTTGCGCGTCAAGTCGAGGCTGACATGCACCTTATCTTTATACACACTGCTCTCAATTGCTTGAGATGCGATGTTACTATCAGCAAAGATTGATTGATTAGCAAAATGTACATTTTGTCCCCCAGTTTTGGTGGCAATGATTGCGTTATAAGTAGCACCATTTACTGTTTGTTCGGCGAGGATCGTTCCAGTTGTCCCAACCGTGCTATAAGCAGCAAAAGCGGTACCTGTGTCATATCGAATTAACTCTTCACCAGTTGTATAGCCAGGATCGAGGATGTTATTACTAACGTCTTTAGCTGTGACAATAGCATTTAACACCCCACCACCAGCAACGCGCTGCACCCCTAGTAGGTTCTTCATCCGACTATAAGGATCGCCAGCCAAAGCTGCCCCAGTCTCGTCATTGGTCATAAAATCACCAGAAGTGACGATGCCGATGCCATACTTAGTTACAGCTTGATTTAGTGAACTCTCGATCGCACTTACATCAGCTTTATTAACATTGGTAAATGAGGGAAAGATCAGCGCATCATAATTAATAATTTTACTCAGATCTTTGAGTTCGCTTTCTTTGAGTAGATCGAAAGGTACTCCAGCCGCAATTGCTGCATTTTGTGCGGCAGTAAATAATTGACCATAAGCTTTTTTATCAAAGAACTTATTCGCCGAACTTTCTGAATAAACAATTCCCACTCGCTTACTCAAATTAGTTCGAGTTGGCAATGCAGTACTGCTGACGCTCAGGCTATTACTAGCATAATCACCAGGGAGGAAGACTCGATCGTTAACATCAATATATGCATCAATTCCGGTATAATTAGCTGTGATACTTGCCTTAGGGATCGCCACTTCTAAAGTTTTGCCATCACTGCTGCGCTTAAAATCTACTTGTCCAATCAGCGTTTGTCCAGCGGCACCCCCATATAAATAAGGTGTGCCATCTGAGGCAATATTAATGTTATATTCTGCTCCAACAGTTGAGCCAAAGACTTGAAATCCAGTCGTTTTATTACCGTCAGTATTTAACCAAATAGTTGTATTTACACCGATTGATTCTTGAGTAGTTGAAGTAATCGCAAATACATAACCATCAACGGTATTCTTACCAAATACTTGATAACCAGCAACTTGTTGACTCGCAAAAGTATCAAGTCGATCAATTGCAGTCCAATCTGCTAAATTGCCATCAAGACTAATATTCCCATAGGTATTTTTCGGTACAAATACTGGATTGGGATTGCCCGATTGGAATACAGTTAGCTTGTTCGGATTGCTGTAGTCTCCAGGTAAGAAGATTTGATTATTGACATCTGCCAGAATATCAATTGCTGTCGGTGCCGTCCCGCC
>JAJAYU010000385.1 GCA_026786125.1 Chamaesiphon sp. | reverse complement strand
GTCAAGCAGGGGTTGCAATTATTACCCAATTCGCAAGTTACCGGAATTCAAGCCTTAATTGAAATGTCGGGAACTCAAGGTGGTACTGCGGCAAAAAATACGGCAATGAAGCCTGAAGATATTGGATTTAGATTAGGGCCAAGAATTAATGCGATCGGTAGAATTGACGATCCTCAGATTATCATTAATTTGCTGACAACTGATGATATGAGTGTGGCTTTAGCCAGAGCAATTCAGTGTGAACAGGTAAATAAACAACGTCAAGATATGTGTGCTGCGATCGAACAAGAAGCGATCAATCTGATTGAGCAAGGTAATTACAATATTAAACAAAATCGGGTATTAGTAATTGTTCATCCTGGTTGGCATCATGGGGTAATTGGGATTGTAGCTTCGCGGTTAGTCGAACGCTATGGTGTTCCGGTATTTATCGGTACCAATGAAGACGAACATCACATTCGAGGTTCGGCACGGAGTATTCCTGAGTTTGATGTATTCCATGCTTTGCAATACTGTGACGAGCTATTAGGTAAATATGGTGGACATCGAGCGGCAGGTGGGTTTTCAATGCCTACTCAAAACCTGGAACAACTTCAACAGCGGTTGAGTGAATTTGCTCATAAATGCCTGGAAATTGAACATCTAAAATATCTAGTCAAAATTGATGCTGAAGCAGATCTCTCGTCAATCAACATGTCTCTCTATCAACAGATCGATGCAATTCATCCTTGTGGAATGGAGAATCCCGATCCAGTATTCTGGACGGCAAATGTGCGAGTAATCGAACAAAAAATTGTCGGCAAAGGACATCTGAAATTTACGGTTGACACGCCAGAGTTCCCCAGAGGAATAAAAGCGATCGCGTGGCGATTTGGGGATTATTTTCCATTACCTAAATATTTAGATATCGCTTATAAACTCAAAGAAAATAATTGGCGTGATTCAAGATCGATCGAGTTAGAAGTTGTGAGTGTCAGATTACCAATTTCAGCCCAAAACTATAAGTTTAACTATCAAGATCGCAATTATGATTGTAGTATTTCTGATGATAAATTGCGAATCACTATTATTAATGAGCAGGGTGGAGCTTTAGTTGTAAATAAGGGTCAAAAGGTAGCAGAACTAATTAAGCCAGCAGCACCAATTGAATTGATCGATATTACCAAGCCATTTTACTTTCAGCTTATTAAGAGTGCGATGCAAGTGTTAAATAATTGATAATTGATAATTGATAATTGATAATTGATAATTGATAATTGATAGCGTAGCTTCTTCTAAGAAACTTAACTCAAATTTGGCTTAGAGCGAGGATTTGTAAGTTGGGTTGTCTCCTGAATGAGAGGCTCCGTCAACATTCTTTAACCCAACCTACGCAATATTTACTCCAATGGCAAAAAATCATAGCCCATTCTCGAAGAGTATTTATAATTAGCTGGAGTTTCACCCACTTTGACGAGAATATAGCGTTCGGTTGATTCGCCGTTTTTGAACTGAAATCGCCCAGACGCACCCATAAATTCATTTTTAGCCAAATTCTTCATTACACCAGTTCGAGAGGGTGACTCTTGGGCTTTGATTGCAGCACCTAGAGCCTTCACAGAGTTATAGGATGTGGCAGTTGCCCAGTTAACTTGAGTATTCCATAACTGCTTGGCACCTGTAGAGAATTGAGGGCTACTTTCTGATTCTTGCCACGGCACAATCATGATCAAACCCCGCGCATCTCTACCAAACTTCAGCGTATTGAGACTATACAAACCAGTATCACTCAACACCTCCAGTTTGGGATATTTATCAGCTCGAAGCTTGAGGACTTTTAGAGCCTCGCGACTAGAGCGTCCAGTCGATAGCAACAAAATTGCTTCGGCACCCATATTTGTCGCCTGTTTGAGGTGAGCTTCAGCATCAAAAGCTGGGGTAAAACTAGCCCTAGGCGATCCAGTCGAAGCTACAGTGGAAAATGGAAAAGTCCCTACGACTTTGCCGCCTTTAGCAGCTAATTTATTGGCAAATTGAGTTTTGAATTCATTATTAGAGGCAATAGTTGGTACATAAAAAATTGCTACTTTACGTTTACGATCGATGTTAACTAGATGATCGACTAGCTTACTAGCGATCGCATCTGCCTTAGCATTAGTCCTAAAAATATATGGTTCGTTGGTTCCGGTTAATTTAACGGCAGTACTAATCGGGGCAATAAATGCTAGTTTTTTGCGATTATAAATCTTGGCGGCTTTGATCGTGACTTCATTGCGATTATGACCGACAATACCGAGTACCTCAGGTAAATTTACGACGGCTCTAGCAATACTTTCAATCGTTTTTGGATTGTCGCTATCATCAATTATTCTTAACTTAATTTTAGCTTCATTAATATCACCAACTTGATTGATTTCTGCTTGAGCCTGAGCAAATCCGCGTAACATTTCGGAGGCTCGATCAAGGGATCTCTCAATTGGGGCAGCGACCGCAATTGTATAACTTTTCTTGTCACCGACTAACGCATTATTGAGATAAATTCGAGTTTCTGGTGAATTAGGATTTTCGACTAAAGCTGCTTGTAACTTAATCACAGCTTCAGGATAATTCTTGCTAGCGATCGCTGCAACTCCCAATCTTTTCAATTCCTTGAATTTGTCAGTATCACGATCGCCTTCAATCCCGACTAAAATCCTTTCACCCATGCTACTGTAGCGAATCATGGCAGTCTGAACATCCTGGGTGAGTGTATCACTCATCGTCGGTTTTTGATCGAACAATTGCCAAAAGCCAGGAATAATCATTGCACTCAAACCAGCAATTCCCACCGCTAATATGCCAACTTTCTGCCACGGTTGATTAGATTTAGCTGTGACTTTGGGAATGATTTGTAACGGAGCAATACTGAGTGATAGCGAAGATTTTTCATCTTCAAATAAACGATCATCTAATTGAAATAAATCACGATCGAGCTGAATAAAATCATCGTCTAGTTCAAAAAAACTACTGTCTAACTGAAAAGGATCATCGTAAGGTTTGTCGAGGATCAGAGTACTAGGACTAGCTCCATTTTCAGCGAACATATCTGCTGGAATACTCAGGATCGGTATTCCTAAATTATCATCTAAAGCATCCAATACATCTCTAGCCGATCCAAATCTATTGGTGGGAAGTTGTTGCAACATTCGATCGAGAATAGCTGCCAAGAAATCACTCACATGAAGATCTGGAGTTCGCCAGTACCAAATATTTGTATCAATATTAAATAGATCGTTAGGCTGTTTACCTGTGAGTAAATTGATGCAGGTCACAGCTAAACTATACAAATCTGAAGATGGGTATATTTCTGGTCTTAAGTACTGATTTGACAGAGTATATTCTAGTCTAAATCCAGACTTTGATTTGCGGGATAACAGATCCTCACTCATTTCACCTGTCTCATTATTAATTTGCTTCACCGCGCCAAAATCAGTGAGGTAGATTTTGCCGAGTGAGTCGCGGAGGATCTTTGCTGGTTTAATATTTCGGTGAATCGCTCCTTGAAAGTGAACAAATTCTAGAATTCTCGCAACTTCTTTCAATACAACAATAACTTCTGCTTCCGTAAATTTGCCCTGGGCGAGTAATTCAGCATCTAAACTTTTAGCATCAATATATTCTTGAACTAAGTACAGAAACTTTTGAGGTAAATGATCTGGAGCAACAGGGGCAAATATTTCTAATGAATCTAGTAGCCGTGGAATTTTGGGATGTTCGCCCAACTTCCCTAAAACTTTAACTTCACGATCAAATATTTTGGTCGCAATTTCGATTTGGCTAGGACTAAAACTAGGATCGAGCTGTAATTGCTCGATCGTACAATATCTAAGTTCTGGCGCATGTAGATCTCTGCCCAGAAAAGTTGTGCTGAGTTCGTCATCTTGCAACAATTTTAGGGGCACATAACGTCCCTCTAAAATTAACGACATACCACAATTAGCACAATGCTGTTGAGTTGCAGTTTCTAATAATTTACTATCATCTAGATCGACAAACGAGTTTAGTGGTTGTTCGCAATAAAGACGAGTACAGTAAATGTCCATGTTAATTTAATATACTTGTTTACCAGACAAGACTCCGCTTATCACATTAAAAGCTTTTGGTTGCTGGTAGCATTTTGAACTGCTCAAGTCGATCATACCAATTTTTAAGATGCTGTTACTCAGCCAAACTGCTTGTTGTTCCTATAGTCATCCCACACCATACCGCCAAGAAGTATGGTGTGGGCTTATCGTCTGTTTAGCTAAATACTCACACCTAGCTACTGAACGCTACATTTGAGACATCACAGTCCGAGCCGCTGCTAGAGTGCGATCGATATCGGCATCTGTATGCGCCAGGGAAGTAAAGCCAGCCTCAAATTGCGATGGTGCTAGGTAAATCCCCTGCTCGAGCATCCCGCGATGAAAGCGACCAAACTTAGTCACATCAGACTTTTTAGCATCTTCAAAGTTGTGAACTGGCCCTTCGCAGAAGAATAAGCCAAACATCCCACTGATATTACCACCACAAGCCGCATGTCCGGTTTCTTTGGCAATTTGAACCAAGCCATTAGCTAGACGAGTAGTGATTTTGTCCAAGTACTCATAAGCACCAGGCTTCTGGAGCAGTTCCAGGGTTTTGATGCCTGCTGTCATGGCGAGGGGATTGCCTGATAGGGTACCCGCTTGATACATCGGCCCCGCAGGTGCAACCATTGACATGATCTCCTTGCGTCCACCGTACGCGCCCACAGGCAAACCACCACCGATCACTTTACCCATTGTGGTGAGGTCAGGTGTCACACCAAATCGCTGTTGTGCCCCACCATAAGCGATCCGGAAGCCAGTCATCACTTCGTCAAAGACCAGCAACGCGCCATATTCCTGGGTAATCAACCGCAAACCTTCGAGGAAACCAGCATCAGGCACGATGAAACCAGCATTACCCACTACAGGTTCCAGAATTACGCCAGAAATGCTGTCAGGATTGGCTGCGAATAGAGCTTTGACAGCTTCTAAGTCGTTGTAAGGTGCAGTCAGGGTGTCAGCCGTAGTTGATTTTGGGACCCCTGGGGAATCGGGTAAACCGAGGGTAGCCACACCAGAACCAGCCTTCACCAAGAACATATCCGCATGTCCGTGATAACAACCTTCAAACTTGATAATCTTGTCCCGTCCCGTAAAGGCGCGCATCAGCCTCAGCACAGCCATACAAGCTTCTGTGCCAGAGTTGACAAATCTGACCATTTCTACGCTGGGGACGGCATTAATTACCATCTCAGCGAGGACGTTCTCCAAGTAGCAAGGCGCGCCAAAACTAGTCCCTTTTTCGAGGACTGCATGTAATGCCGCGATTACTTCAGGATTGGCATGTCCGCAGATCGCAGGACCCCAACTGCCAACATAATCAATATACTGATTGCCGTCTACGTCCCAGATATAAGCATCCTTGACTCGATCGAATACAATCGGTTGACCGCCAACAGATTTAAATGCCCGCACTGGCGAGTTTACGACACCTGGCATCAGTTTCTGAGCCGCAGCAAATATTTCTTCTGATTTTGTAGTTTTCAAATTAGATGTAGAAACCAATTTTTTCTCCCAACTGTTAAAGCTAAAATTTTAAGTAGTACTTATAGTGGTTAGTTATAAGTGGTTAGTGATTGAAAGTGGACAATGGATGGTGGATGGTGGATGGTGGATGGTCGATGGTGAGCCACTCATTAATTCCACAGTCTGCTTTCTAAGCGATCGAGACTATCTAGTAATTTTAGTAGAATTGACCCGATTACCCAATAGCTACTTTACAATCTGGGTCGATCTCATGGTAAATCCTTTTACTTGTGAAACCAATGGATGATCGTGGAGACGATCGACAGGACAATCGAACCTGCTATTGTCGGGATGATGCCATTGATGTCAAATCCAGGTACATTTTCAGCTACAAACCACAAACATAGGGCATTGATGCCCAGTGAAGATAGCCCCAACGTTAGCAAGGTTAAGGGAAAAGTCAGGAATTTTAAGATGGGGCGGATGGTACTATTGATTAAACCGAGTAATAATGCGGCGATTAGTGCGGTAGTAATATCTCTGAGCTGAAACTGTCCTGGTAAGTAATGATCGATAATCCGTTGCGTGATCAGGAAGGCGATCGCATTTAGAACCCAGTTAATCAGTAATTTGGTCATGGTAACTAGTGATGATTCGATCCAACGTCTTTTAGACGTTTTGCCAGTAAACAATCCTCAAAACTTAATGATTCTTCATCCAGAAAACTGGAAATTGCCATCTCAATCGTAGCTTCTAGAGAGCATTCTAGTTCAGTGGACTTTTCCATCAGAGCCACTTTGATATAGTCAGGTAAGTGATTGATGATTCGATCAATCGATTCTGGTGAAAGATGTTGAATAGCAATAGTTTGAGTCATAATTCTCTAGGGATTTTGACATGAGAGGTTGGCATTGCTCAAAAGCTGTGAAAGCAAGGCTATCCAAAATTTGGAGAGCTTCTTGTTTAACGGAATCGGACATGAAGGTAGAAAAGCGTATTTGCTCGATTTTACCTTGATCGACCGATCTTAGCTCAGTTCTAGATCGTCGATCGTGCTTTTGCGATAAACTGGGCATGTTAAGGATTGTAAAAATTAGGTTAAGACTAATTGACCTAGATTCAGTTCTCCCCAACTTTAAGATCGCTGCTTGCCAGAAAATATGCCTACTATTATTGCCTTATTCTTTGCTTCAATTTTAATCTTCTTTCCTGGTCACGCGCTGGCAGCGGGGGGAACCTCTCAGTACAAGCCCATGCTCTCCTATGATAATGCCGACATCAATGGGCAAGACTTTTCAGGCAAAAATCTCCAGACGGCTGTATTCACTACCGCCAAGATGGATAAGACTAACTTCTCTGGTGCGGATCTGACTGGAGTGGTAATTAGCTCCTCAACTCTGAATTATACCAATCTCCACGGTGCAAATCTGACCCAAGGTTTGCTAGATCAAGTACGGTTTGTAAATGCCGATCTTAGTGATGCAATTTTCTTTGAGGCGATGATGTTACGGTCGACATTTACTGATACCAATATTGCTGGAGCAGACTTTACCGATGCAATTTTAGGCAAACTTCAGCAGAAGGAACTGTGCAAGATCGCGACTGGGGTAAATTCCAAAACTGGTATCGCCACCCGCGACTCTCTCGAATGTAAGTAAGTCAAGATCTGTAGGGGCGGATTTATAGTACTAATTAAAACGAAGCTAGCGATTTAGTTTGAATCCGCCCAAGCCCACTAGCAATGAACAGGATTGAGTTAGATTTGAAATTGAAATGAAACGAATCGGTGTAATCGGCGGTGGACAACTGGCTTGGATGATGGCTAGTGCTGCCCAGGAATTGGGGATAAAATTAGTGATCCAAACCCCAGACGCAACAGATGTTGCCGTTAGTTTGGCGGAAGATATAGTATTTGCAGCGGTTGATGATGTCGCCGCGACGAAGATATTGGCGACTAAATGCGACATAATTACCTTTGAAAATGAGTTTGTTGATTTAGCTGGATTGGGAAAACTCGATGCAGTCTTTCTGCCGCCCCTAGCAGCTTTAGCACCGCTACTCGATAAATATACTCAACGCTGCTACTTACGAGATTTAGGCTTGCCCGTACCCAAATTCGCAGTACTAGAACAACCAGAATTACCATCAGGATTTGAATTTCCCGTTGTTGTCAAAGCTAGACGCAATGGTTATGACGGACAAGGGACATTTATGATTAAAGCTAAGTCGGCTCTAGTAGACCTCTATCATCGCTATCCTGACACGCCATTTCTAATTGAAGAATTTGTCGCTTTCGATCGAGAGCTAGCTATTATCGCTGCTAGAGGTGCCAGTGGTGAGGTCGTTACTTACCCGATCTTAGAGACTCAACAGGAGGAGCAAGTCTGTCGGCGAGTATTTACACTAGATGATCTGCCAGAGTCGCTTGTGGAGACATGTGGATCGATCGCCACGAAACTAATGATTAGTCTAAACGCGATCGGGGTATTCGGGATTGAGTTATTTGCGACTTGTGATGGACGGGTATTGGTGAATGAGATCGCCCCCCGCACACACAATTCTGGACATCTGACGATTGAAGCTTGTGCTACATCTCAATTTAGCCAACTGATTCGGGCTGTGGCTGGTTTACCATTGGGCAGTACCAAGCTCATTTGTGGTGGCGCAGTGATGGTCAATTTATTGGGTTATGAAGATAGCCAGAGCGATTATTTGGCGAAACGTCAACAAATATCATCGATTCCAGATACCTACATTCATTGGTACGGCAAGGAATCTAGAATCGGTCGAAAACTTGGACACGTCACAGTTTTGGTTGGTAACAACCCTAGCCAAACATCCCAAAATTCTCGCCAGCAAGCGGAAGTAATAGCTAGACAGGTAGAGACAATTTGGTATGAATAGCTATTACAAATTTATAGTCGTGAAGGAATATAAATTGAAGTTTACGAAACTTGACGCAGCTTCTCAGTTCTGCAAAACTTGCCTATAATGCAGATAAAGGTTCTATTAAACAATAACTTTTACAAGATTTTGATAAATTGTTGACTGCTGGCTTGAGATGGTAATCCGTCTGAGTCGGTAGATCACCAACATTAAATTATCGATCGATTATCAATCTATAGGAATTACTGAACCAATGAGCATGGAGACGCTAGAGTTTATCATCTATCCAGATGGGCGAGTACAGGAAAAAGTCACTGGGGTAGTGGGTCAGTCCTGTACCGTAGTAACAGCAGCGATCGAATCTGAACTAGGTGATGTAGTCAGTCAAACCCAAACAGCGGCATACTTCGCCCAAAACGTGGAACTAACCGCCACCGCTACCACCCAAGCCACTTGGTAACTAGCAGATGTTAGCAAGAGCTACTAAAATTTAGATAGATGGTTTTCAACCCAATATCTAAATTGCTTGTTAATTATCAATTATTAATTATCAATTATTAATTAACCAACATGTCACACTTTAGCAACATCAAAACCAAGATCCGCAACGTAGAATCCCTCACTGCCGCCTTAACAGATCTAGGCATTGACTGGAAAACTGGACCTCAATCAGTGCGCGGCTATCAAGGTGATACTCGGACAGCCGCAGTAACGATCGAGCAGTCTAATGGCTATGATATTGGCTTTAGCCTCAATGTTAATAATGAGTATGAGCTAGTCACCGATCTACAATTCTGGGAGCAAAATTGGTCAGTTGATCGATTCCTCAGTCAAGTTACCCAACGATATGCCTATCATACTGTCGTCACCGAAGCGACTAAACAAGGCTTTCAAGTAGCTGAAGAACGCAATCAACAAGATGGTTCGATCAAGCTGGTAGTCCAACGCTGGAGTGCGTAACGATGAGTAACTTTACCCCACCATTAGATTCTAACCAATCTGGGTTTGAGCCAGAACTAGGTGGCTTCCTCCGCGATGCTGAAGATCGATCTGGATTCGAGCCGGAACTGGGTGGGGTCTGGCGGCAAAAGGGCGTATATGTCGATGAGCTGACCTGTATCGGTTGTCTTCATTGCGCTCACACTGCGCGAAACACATTTTTTATCGAGCCAGATCATGGTAGAGCGCGAGTAGCTCGTCAAGATGGGGATCTCGAAGATACGATCCAAGAAGCGATCGAGACTTGTCCGGTGAATTGCATCCAATGGGTGGATTACACCGAATTAAAGAAATTAGAAGCAGAGCGGCAGTACCAAGAAATTTCGGTGGCGGGCTTTCCAGTCGATCGAGCTACCGTTTCAGCGAAAATGCGTCGTCGGAAGATGAACCAGGGGAAGTAGTATTTTAAGTCTATTCTCTTGACATCACCCCAGCCCTAAAGCCAAAAACCTAAAGCCTAAAGCCTAAACCCTCACCCCTAACCCCTGACCCTGATACAATAAGGTAGTTATATTCAAGTGACGGACTCGTGATCCAACGCTATACTCTGCCTGAAATGGGCGAAATTTGGACAGATGCTTATAAATTTCAGACTTGGTTGCAAGTGGAAATTGCTGTCTGTGAAGCCCAAGCTGAACTAGGACATATTCCTCAAGCAGCCGTTGATGAAATCAAGGCGAAGGCTAAATTTGATGTTGATCGCATTTTAGAAATTGAAGCTGAAGTCCGTCACGATGTGATTGCATTTCTGACTAATGTGAATGAATACGTTGGTGCAGCCGGACGGTATATTCATCTAGGGATGACTAGCTCGGACGTACTGGACACCGCCCTAGCTCTGCAAATGGTAGCAAGTACTGATGTGTTGCTGACCCGTTTGGAAGAAACGATTCAAGCAATTCGGTATCAGGCGCAAAAGCACCGCAATACGGTGATGATCGGGCG
>JAJAYU010000384.1 GCA_026786125.1 Chamaesiphon sp. | reverse complement strand
ATCTAGTTGTGATAATTCTTGGTAAAATTTTTGCCAGCTTGAGTCTAAATTAGTTGTGATTATTTTTGATAGTGATTCTAGTAAAGATCGATCGAGATCATCCAATAGATAGCAGTTATAGGGATTGTCTGGACGCTGCCACAAGGATTCCATTAACTGAATTTTAATCCCGATAATTTGCTCCCAAATCGTTGCAGTTTGAGACAGCCTGAGCCGATCCCAATCATGAGTATTTAATCGAACTGTCAATAATTCTTCTGCCCAGCTTTCCAAATCATCGGCACCATCGATGATCGTCGGATAGCAGACTAGGGATTCAGGCTGATCCAATTGGAGCTGTAACCAAGTTTGAGCATCGACGATCCACAAACCATTAAATTCTGGTGCGGGCGGTTGTGCTCCACCATAAACTAGTTTTGATCTGCCCAACCATTGCTGAAGTTGAGGTAATTCAATGGTGATTAATCGATCGTGAAAAGCTGCTGGAATCGCAATTGTCACAGTTCCCTCCCAGAGCAAAGCCGGAATCAAATAACTAATCCGATATTTGCCATCTATTTGATGGGTGGCAATTCCCGTCTGAATCAGTGACGATTTGGACAATCGCAACCCACGCGCCACCAATCGCGCCATCGTCAAATGGTGATTCCAACCAATGATCGTCGGCTGATGTCGCAATAAATCACGTAGAATGGTATGAGTAGTAACTTCGATCGACATGATTGAGATGGGGAGACGGGGAGACTGGGGGACTGGGAGACTGATTTATATTGTATTTCCCTTTCCCCTTTCCCCTTTCCCCTTTCCCCTAAATTGATTGCCATCTTGCCGCATCCAGCGATACTATAGGGAAGCTGATCTTAAATTTTCATTAAAAAATGGACATTATGGGCGATAGTCCATCTGCCACTATAAACAACCTTCTTTAGAATCTGATGAGCTAGTCTCCCAGAAGGAGGAGGCTAGGAGGTTTTATGCTGAGTCGAGAAGGTACGATCGAATTGTCGGAAATCACTGACTTAAATCAACTCAAGTTAGAGCTAAATGCTTTGCCAGCAGTAGATGTGGGTGATTATATTAGCGAATTGCCTGGAGAGCGGCGGGCGATCACTTTTAGATTATTATCCAAGGGTAAAGCAATCGATGTATTTGAATATCTGCCGACGGAGATTCAAGAGCAGCTAATTGAAGCTCTCCATGATACTCAAGTTTGTCAGATTATCGAAGCCATGCGTCCCGATGATCGGGTGGCTTTATTTGACGAGCTACCTGCGGGGGTAGTCAAGCGATTATTACCCCAACTCAGTCCCGAAGAACGGGCGGCGACGGCGACAATTATTGGCTATCCCGACGGGACGGCGGGACGGGTGATGACGACAGAATATGTGCGGCTGCGGCAAGGTTTGACAGTCGGCGAAGCTTTGGCAAAGATGAAACAGAGCGATCGAGACAAGGAGACAGTCTACTATGCTTATGTGACCGACGATAGCCGCAAGCTGATGCAGGTAGTCTCCCTGCGCCAATTGGTATTTACCCTGCCGGATACGCCAATTACTGATATTGCTAGCGATCGAGTCATCAAAACCTATACCGAAACGCCTCAAGAAGATGTGGCGCGACAAATGCAACGCTATGATCTAATTGCAGTGCCTGTAGTTGATCGAGAAGATCGGTTGGTGGGGATTATCACCATCGATGATGTCGTCGATATTCTCCAAGAAGAAGCCACCGAAGACATCCAAAAACTGGCGGGTGTTTCCGGTGAAGATTCATCCCTGTCACCATCTTGGACAAAACTTAGGAATAGATTGCCCTGGTTGCTGGGAATTATGGCATTATCGATCGGCACATCCCAAGCGATTACCCCCTTCCAAGCAATTATCGCCAAAATCCCAGTCCTCGCGGTGATCATGCCCCTATTCTCTAATGTAGGTGGCTCCGTCAGCACTCAAACCCTCACCGTCACCATTCGCTCTCTAGGGGTTGGCGAAGTCACCACCAAAGATACACTCAAAATCTTGGGTAAGGAGGTGATAGCAGGGCTAGGTACAGCCGTTGGACTCGGATTGGCGATGACAGTCATCGCATTGATTTGGACGCTGCCCAGCGAACGCTGGGTGGCACTGGTGGCAGGAACGGTAATGGCGACAAATACGATAATTGCCGTAACGATGGGGACACTAGTACCGATGGGTTTCGATCGATTAAATCTCGATCCGGCTCTGATTAGCGCGCCATTGGTGACGACATTATTAGATATGATCGGATTTTTCTTGTTTCTCTCGTTGATTACGATCGGTAGCAATGTCTTGCAGTTGTAAGATAGCTGACTCGTGGGGTAAAATGGAGGATCTGCTATAGTAAGCAGTCAGCCTAAATAGTTGGGCTTCAAAAATGTCGTCTATATTTTCCGTAATCCGCAATGCTCAGAACTGATGTAATTCAAAAAATAATCGACAAGAAAAAAGCTACGAGATATCTAGAAATCGGTGTAAATAACGGTGATAGTTTTTTCCCGATCGAGATTGCTCACAAGGTAGGAGTCGATCCAAGTTTTGCATTTTCCCCAGAGCGGAAGTTGGAATGGGCTGCCAAAAATCCTTGCAATGTCACCGCAGACTATATTGACGCAACTAGCGATGCTTTTTTTGCAAAGCAACCAATTGAAAAATTTGATGTCGCATTTATCGATGGATTGCATACCTACGAGCAATCCTTGCAGGATGTCCTAAATACATTGGACAATCTCAATGAAAATGGTGTAATTGTCATGCACGACTGCAAGCCTCCCCATGTGCCTGCTGCTCTTGCGGCACCCTCGCTCCAAGCGGCGATCGACATGGATGTACCTGGCTGGGATGGGATCTGGTGTGGCGATGTCTGGAAGACGATTTGTCATCTCAGAAGTACTCGCAAAGATTTACGAGTTTTCACATTAGATTGCGATTTTGGCTTGGGTATAGTCATGAAAGGTAAGTCGGATATCGATCTAAACTTAACTAAAGAAGCATTAGATCAAATGACTTATGCTGATGTTGAAAATAGTGATTATAGTCCCCTCAATCTAAAAAATGAGAACTATTTGTTTGAATTCTTAGAAACTATTTAAAGGGATACGATATTTGATAAATGCGTAGGATATAGCTGGTGGGAAGTGCCCACCCTACGCAAATCTATCTATTCACCATCCACCACTTGTACTGTTCGCGGTAGCGGAGCGTTTGCCCTAGCAATAGCGTCTGCCTTAGCAGAGCGTAGCCGTTCTCCTTAAGGAGAGGCTTCGCCAACGCGTAGCGTCTCGAAGAGAAGTATCCACTAATTATGAAGATGGCATTTGTCGCAGGTGGTTATATTCCTACACCACCTGCATCTAGTTCGATTCTAAATCTGATCCAAGAATACAAATATCATTCAGAAAAAAATGGCCATCAAGTAGATATTTTCAACGATCCAGATGTTGAGCAGGTGATCGCTCAAATCAATGCTGGTAATTATGACTTTGTCCATCTTCATGCGGGTGGATTTGTCAGTCAATTCAATCAAAGTCTCCAGCCAAGATTTTGCTTTACATCTCACGCTGGGCATCTATTTCAATTAGATCAGTGGGATGACATTTTCAAGCAAGAATTTCAAGGCTATCTAAATGCTCCAGGCATTATATCCCTATCGCCAGCATCAAAAAAACTCTTCGTTGATGCTGGTTATACAGGTTATATATCAACCCAAATTAATGGGATTGATACCACTAAAGTCGATCGACAAGCGAAGGGAAATGGTAAAGCTATTTGTCTAGGTTGGATTCAGCCACGGAAGCAGCAACGACTATTGGCGGCAATGGTAGATAGCCAGGTAGAAATCGATTTTGTCGGTACATTAAACGATCCTGATTTTGTCGAGGGTACAACGACTAAATATCTAGGAGTATGGAGCTTAGAAGATGTTTACAAGCGGCTAACTGAATATAGCTGCTTGATATTGATTAGTAGTGGTGAAGTTGCGCCACTAGTTGTATTGGAAGCAATGGCTGCGGGTTTGTCTCTAGTAGTGTCTGAGTCAGCTAGTGCCAATTTAGCTGTCAAAGATTTTATCAAGGTTTTACCCGATCATATTCTCACAGATCCGACTCCGGCACACCAACAAATTGTGTGTAATTCGATCTTGGAGTTAATCGCTCAGAATCATTTATTTAGACCAGAAATTGTCGCTTACACCCAATCAACTTTTGATTTTAGTAACACGATCGATAATTACGATCGGATTATTAACGAGTTTATCAATCTACCTACTTAACTAAGTCCAGTTGATGCGTTCCTAACAGCCCTTAGTTGAAAATAAGGTAGGAAAATTTATAAATTGCCCTACCTTATTTGATGATCATACTCAAGAAAGTGGTTGGCGATCGCCTAAGACTTCTACTTTAGTGCGATCGATAATTTCAACTAGTTCTTTGCGATCGTGTTCCCGAATCAAATATCGCCAAGCAAACCGGACGACGGATACCAAACCAACAAGTTTGATAATTGGCGTAACTAGAGGAATATCATCAATTATGCCCAACGTTGCAAACACAATTTTAATACCCAAGATAGCTAGCACCAGCCAGCCCAATGTGATAAAAAGCTGACGATTATTTTTGAATAATTCAGTGGTGGTTGCTGTTACATTTTCAACAAATGCCGTTAGCTCTGATTGAATAGATTGCTCCTCTTGTACTGGCTCAATGATTGGGTCGTTATCGATCATCATTGGTGCAGTTGGATCTGGGAGGGTTTCAGTGTTCATTATAGATTGCCCATCTTGTGCTGGCTCAATGATTGGGTCGTTATCCGTCATCATTGGTACAGTTGGATCTGTGAGGGTTTCAGTATTCATTTCAGATGGCTCCGTTAGTAAGTTGATATCATCGGTTGCGATCGTCAAGAGCAGAGGTTCCTCGATCGATTTAGCATCATCATCGCCATCTGTTAAAAAACTTTCTGCTTTGATACTAATTTCCCGATCATCTTTGATAATATTATTTTTCATTGGGATGTTCTAGGTAATTTAATTAATTTAGATATAAATGATATCGATAAAGATGATCGATCTTCATCTATAATTAGAGATATTTTTTTGCTAGATCCAGCATATATTCAAGCTTGACAATAGCGATCTACCAATGCCTGATAAACATTGAGATGTTGGGCATCTTTAAGCACAATCTCAATTCTTACAGCTCCACAATCTTCAGTAGGTAGATTAGCAATCTCGTTTAATAGTTCGCTAGCCGCTTTGAGCGAATCAGTAGAGCCAGACACTGTAGGCGGAGTGAATAATTCAGCTAATCTTGACATTGGATCGTCAAACTCGACAGCAGTAGGTTTGATGTCATTATTCGCTAACATTAACTTGTCAGGAGTTAAATTTGCACCATCAGCATTATTGATTTGACCTAGATCGATTTCAGCCAGCAATTTGTACGCGGGGCTTACTTGCTCAATGATCAGCTTTTCGCGCCGCACAGGTACCTCGACTCGGACAACCTGTGTTTCAATTTCTTTGCGAATAACGATCTCACCAATCTTGCGCTGAGTCAGCTCTACCCGCAAACGTTCTTCTAATAAAGAAAAACTTTCTTGGGTCAAGATATTTGATATCGATTCAACTTTTGTTTGATAATCTATCTCGGATGTTTGGTCGCTATCTTTGAGTTCTTTGAAAATCATGTTTTTCCCTAGTACGGTATTGTTATCTAAGGTAGCGAGAAGATTTATTGATAAATTACAGATATGGCAACCACTGCCATATCTGTAAATTCGCGCGATTAACGAAGATGGTTAATCTTATTTCTAGTAAAATTAACTATCTTCGCAAAGATAGATTATGTGTGCTTAACTACCGGAACACCCTCAGTATCTACATCTAGCTCCTCGCGTCGGAGTTGCTCTTGAGCTGTCGCAGTTTCTTGGTCTACAACTTTGCTAACTCGCACTTCTTCTCGCACAAATGCTTCTTTGTGGAACTCAGGCACTTCTTCATAAACATCCATCCGCGCGACTTCCCCTGATTGGAAGTTGGCTTCGCCTGGAGTAACTACTGCACCAGAGTTGACTGGAATCCGTTCGACGATGACTCGCTCTTTATCAACAGCGACAGAAGCATTAGCAGTCTCTGTCTCTACCCGTTTGCTAATAACTGCTTCGCCAGTTTTCTGACGACTTTTACCAGCAATTAACCGCTCCTCATACAATTTGAGGTTAGGATGATTTTGCTCATTTAGACCGTATAATTCAGGGTCTTGGTCATAACCATAGGTATCACGATCATAACCCGCATAACCTGCATCGAGATCGATTTGTCCTGGTGTATTAATCGTCCCTGGAGCAGATGCCGCACCAGCATAACCAACTCCATTTGCCGCAGGTGTCTTCTGCTGCATACTTGGCATCCCAGAGCGATAAACGCCACGTACCTGTTCTTCTTTGTCGTAGTCGATTGACATGTCGTTAGTAAATTCGGGTAGGGCTTCCACCTGTGATTTGGTGAGGGTGTCGGCGTACACACGTTTACCCATGTAGTCGATGCGAGCGTATCCGATGGGTAAGAGTACTTCCTTGCCCAAGATCCAGCCACCAGTCTCGATTACCAAATAGCGAAACTTGCCCTCGTCGTCCACTAGAATGTCATTAACAGACCCGATTTTTTCCGTCCCCGCATACATTGACATTCCTTTGATATCGGGGTCATTAGAGTGGTTTTTATAGTCGGGGTCAAAGTCTTTGATTTTATAAATAGACATTTTACTGCTTCCTATGTGTGAAGTTTTTACAACTCATCCATCT
>JAJAYU010000383.1 GCA_026786125.1 Chamaesiphon sp. | reverse complement strand
GGGGACTGGGAGACTTGGGGACTTGGGGACTTGGGGACGCTTGCGTCGATCTTCACCATGCACTGTCAATTATCAATTATCAATTATCAATTAATTAACGAGTAATACCCCGAACGACATATCCTAGTACTAAACCAATGGTGAAAGTACCTGCTTTACCTGACTGGAGAAAATCTGTCCAACCTGCTTGAATATTACCGAGAATATCAACATTCTGAAACTGTTGGGCCAGGACTAATCCGTGGGTGGTAATATCTAGATTAGTACCAATTTCTATCATTGCCGGAGTCAATAGTTCGATCGAATGGATATCGATATTTATGACTAGAAGGGTGGACAGCATAAATTCACCTCAGACTGGGGGTTGTGCTTATTATGCCCAGGAATGCCAACCGATCTACTACTATCACGGCTTAGGTACAATCACGATGTTACGAGCCAGATCTCCAAAATAGGCGGGCGGACGGTTGTGTTTAGTGACAACCAGCGGGGTTGGTGTTACTTGTCCCCACTCGTTAACGAGAGATTGGAGCAGGGTATCTTGCTGTTGGCGGAGTTTCGCGATTTGGCTACCTTTGTTGAGGATCACGAACCACACCAATCCTCGATCGCGTGTGGGTAATACGCCACCGATTGCGCTAACCTCATTTAGGGTACCTGTTTTCATTGTAGTACCGATAGGCAAACGTCGATCCTTCAGAGTGCCAATATATTCGGCTCCAGCTACGGGGAAAATATCTGCGAGGTTGAGGTTGGCAGGTTGAAGATTTTGTTGGAGAGTGCGGAAGATCTGAGAGATCGCGCGGGGGGATAGACGATTTTCGACTCCTAAGCCAGAGCCGTTAATTAATTGAATTTCAGCGGGTGGAAAGTTGGCAGTAGTCGAGGCAATTTTCATCACTTGCTCGGCTCCGCCGACGCTATCAGCCAACATTTGAGCAATTTCGTTATTACTATAGATGTTCATCTGCCGCACGATATCAACTAGGGGTAGCGATTGATGGCGAATTAATGGTGTCATCCCAGTTGGGGTTGTGCTGGTGACGATAACTTTGCCAAGGATGGCGACTTGGGGCAGGGTGGTTGTTGCTTCGGTTGGTGCTGTGGGCAATTTGACGAAATTTACATCTTTGAGTTCGGTATTGAGTAATCCAGATGGCAGTTTAATTCCGGTTAAAGCTTGCTTGAGAAATCCTCCCGCTTTTTGAGGATCGGCTTGATAGTTCATGTGGAACTTGTCTACTACCAATAGGTTGCCACTAACTCGATTGATACCTAGTTGATTTAGACTCTGAGCCAGGGCGATCCCATCTTCCCACACAAATAAGGGATCTCCACCACCTTGGATGACCAAATCACCCTCTAGTGTCCCCTGATTAATCTTCCCATTGGCACTAATGATCGTGTCAAATTTTTTATCCAAGCCCCAGATTGTAATCGTCGCCAGAGAAGTAGCTGTTTTGGTCAGGGATGCCGCTGAAACTGGAATTGTACCATTTCGATCAATCAACATCGTACTATCAGTACGGAGCCAAACTGCTTGGCGTTCAGGATCTAGTCCTTGCGTCTTGAGGGTTTGGAGATATTGGGCGATGGTTTGCTCAATCTTTGGTGCTACTGGAGTCGGTGGATTAACCCACGATAATCCTTGCCACGTCACAGCTTGAGCTAGAGACATATCTCGTGTATTTACACCACTGAGATTTAGCCACATGCCCACCAATCCCGAAGAAACTAATTCCAGCATATTCAAATAGTTGTTGAGGTAGTTTCTCCAGCGGAGAATAGTGAGTGAAAGATGACAATCTCAAATCTGTAATAATTAGGTCAAGATTGATTCAAGCGGGATCCCATCGGCTATGATATTAGATTATATTAGCCCAGCACCTTTTGAAAATTTTTTTAATAGATGAATTCAGTTGCTACTGGTGGAAGGTCGAACACTAATAGAATATCGATCGTGGATGACGCGCCAGACATCTTGTCAATTACGGAAGCGATTCTCTCCTCGGCTGGATATCAAACTATTTCTCATACTGATGGGCTAGTTGCGCTGCAAATCATGGAATTGATGCCACCAGATTTGATTATTCTGGATATCAACATGCCCCGCATCGATGGCTACGAAATGACTAGAAGAATTAGAAGTAATTCGGCTTGGGATAATACTCCGATTCTCCTCTACACTGCACTCGATCCAGCTCAAGCGGTTTTGGGGCTAGAATGTGGTGCCAACGATTTGCTCAGTAAACCTTTCTCGATCGATGAATTACTCGGCAAGGTCAGTCTACTACTTCATTCCCGCGATCGTCAACAACTTCGGACGGGTTAGTGAGTAATTGATAATTGATAATTGATAATTTGAAACTCCCAGATCTGTAGGTTGGGTTGAAGAATGTTGGCGGAGCCTCTCCGTCAGACAACCCAACATCCTAACTCACTCTAAAATTTACATTTCTGCTGAACTGCTTTTCCCAGCAACTCTTGATACGCTTGGGATTTGATCGTATATGACCCAAACCGTTCAAGATGAGGATTGGTCATTTGCGCGTCAAACAGCGTAAAGTTCTGCTGGCGCAGGTGATTGACGAGTTGTACCATTGCTACCTTAGAGCCTTCGGGGATGTGAAAAAACATCGATTCCCCGATAAATGCACCGCCAATCGCAAGTCCCAATACTCCGCCAGCTAATTCAGTTCCACACCAAGTTTCAAAGCTATAGGCCCAACCTGCTTGATATAGTTCCCAATAAATTTCCTGAAGTTCGAC
Source organism: Chamaesiphon sp. (assembly GCA_026786125.1). Classification (GTDB taxonomy): domain Bacteria; phylum Cyanobacteriota; class Cyanobacteriia; order Cyanobacteriales; family Chamaesiphonaceae; genus Chamaesiphon. Next base: position 6,242 of record JAJAYU010000383.1, on the reverse strand, counting down.
AGAAATCCAGGTGGTATCTCGATCGGCACAACCAGCTACAACCGCCCGAAAATCCCCATTAATCCGCACTGAAAAGCGATTTTGATTAATCACCCTCCGGAGGGATGTGGGATAGCGAAAGCGATCGTCAAGGGGAATCAGCGCATGTTCGCGACTAGAATACCACTGAAGATCGTCATCATCCTCGGACATCAGAAAGTTACCCTGTGAGTAGCCGTCAATAATTCCGGCTAGATGGTATTTTGTCATTATTCACTTCTTAGAGATTTGACGCTGAAGACTGGCAACCAGCTTAGGCTTGAGAACTTCCAGCTCTTCCTTTAGACATCGCTTACTCTCTTTAATCTGACCTGGTATTGTATGCGTAGTTTGACTCTCACCTAACCATTCTTTCAGCAGTTGAACTTTTTTGGTAGGAATTTTCCCGTTAATGACAGCGACACAGCGTTCATCCCCTTCGAGGGCAAATAGTAATAATCGGTAGGTACTATGCTGGGTGAGGAGTTGAAGTATTTCTTCGCCAATCGACTTTTTGAGATCTAGATAGCAGGGCAGCATTCGATGTTCCTGCTCATCTTTGTACAAAGTTGTCAACCACAGCAGCATCGGATGGGGTGAACCGACGAATAGAAATTGAGAATGGGGTTTGTTATGCTGGTATTTCTCAATATCACTACGAGAGAGCATGATCCACATGGTAACGAGGTCATTTCCCTCATACTGAATCAGCTTAGGAAAGACAATTTCAGCTCTGGGCTTGTCTTTTGGCCAGGTACTTTGACGACAGATATCATCTGCGGTGGGTGGAGTTAGTTGTTCGGGCGCACCTAGATTAATCGGTGGGGGTAATAGTTGAGCTGATGAGGCTTGCTCGATTTGTTCGAGGGTTTTGAGCAGCTCGGTGACGCTGAACGGACGTTGTTCGGCGGTTTTTGCCATGCACTGATTGACGACATCCATCAAGTCCTGCGGCAAGCTTAGTTTAGCCTTGACTTCACTAAATAATTTGGGCACCTGCTGGTGGTGGCACTGAAACCAACCTTCAAATGAACTAGCTTTGGGCTTGAGCGGGAGTTCACCTGTGAGCATCTGGAACATCATAATGCCCAGGCTGTAGATGTCAGCCCGATTATCCAGAGGTTTGCCGTCCATCTGTTCCGGTGAGCAATAGGCTGGGGTACCCATAAATCCAGTTGGCGAATCATCGGACTTGAGTAATGCAATCCCAAAATCTAGCACCTTAACTAGTTCGCCCAGGGTGGCATCTTTGATCACGATAATGTTACTAGGTTTGATATCTCGATGTACAACCTGAGTAATATTACCATCAATTTCAATCCCGTCGTGAGCACATTGCATCCCCAAACAAATTTGCCGCATGAAGTTAAAGAACTTCGGCAATGGCATGGGTTTATTTTGCATCACATCTTTGAGACTATCTCCCTTGAGATACTCCATCACATAAAAGGGCATTTCCTCCTCATCGACACCATAGTCGCGCACTTTGATAATGTGGATGCTTTTTTCACCCAAGAGCGCACTAATTGTGGCTTCGCGCATGAATCTATCCCGCACCCGCTGAGTCATTTTTGCCCGCGACAAAAATTTGACAGCCACAATTACGCCACCCAAGAGAGTATCTTTAGCTTGATAGACTTGCCCCATCGAGCCTTTTCCCGCTATTTCCAATAGTTGATAGCGGTTCATTAATAAGCGACCATAATATTCATCTCTCACGCGATCGATGCCTCCACGATGCTCAATAATGAGACTAGGAAATTAGTAGTAGTGATCGATCGAAAATCAAATTTGCACATCAAAACAGGCAGGAGCGGGGAGCGGAGAATACCCTTGTATTGAATATACCCATTTCAGTGGCAATGATGTACATCACCGAGCAATATCGGCTGTTTTGCTCCGGTGGCGGTGGGTAAGTTGCCAGGTATCTGCTGATGTCGCCAGTAGGCTAAAACAGCAAAAGCGATCGATTCTTTGGCATCGCTATCAATTCCAGCAGCATCTGTGGTCACAACCTCTATCCCTGGTAAGTGCTGCTGGAGTCGTTCTCTTAGATAGAGATTGCGACTACCACCACCACATAATAGTATTCGATCGGGTAATCGGGGTAAAAAGCGACGATAACTATCAGCAATACTACTAGCAGTTAGATCTGTCAGCGTTGCTAATAAATCTGCTGGCGCGAGCTGATATTGGGCTGCATCAGCGATACAATTTTGGAGATATTCCGGTCCGAATAACTCTCTTCCCGTTGATTTTGGTGGTGGTGCCCGAAAATATTCCTGCTCTAGCCATGTCTCAACTAAGGGTTCACAGACAGTTCCAGTTGCTGCCCATGCGCCATCTCGATCAAATGTTAATTCACCCTGACTGAGCTGGCTAACTGCTAAATCCAGTAAGCTATTGCCAGGGCCAGTATCCCAGCCCCAGACTTTGGCTTCCCAATCGGCTTGGCTCTGGGGTGGTAGATAAGTCACGTTACCAATTCCGCCGATATTCTGGACACAACGATGTTCAATTTTATCGCCTAATAGATAAGCATCCGGTTTGGGCACTAAGGGCGCACCCTGTCCGCCAGCGGCAATATCAGCGGCGCGGAAGTTGTCAATGGTGGTAATTTTGGCGATCGAGGCAATCAATTCTCCTCTCCCAATCTGGAGACTGTAGCCCATACTTTCAGGCGTTGTAGGGCGATGGAAGACTGTTTGACCGTGGGAACCAATCAGATTCGCCGGAGCTTGGTTGGTTTGAATCTGGACAGCAGCTTGACCAAAACACCGCGCAATTCGATCGTCTAGTTCGGCAAATTCCGCCATCGATAATCTAGATCCACCACAGACAGCCAGGATTTGCGATCGAACAAGATCGGGATATGGATAAGTCTCCGCTGCCAACAACTCTACCCGCAAATCGAGTGTCGTGCCGCTAATTTCTACCAAAGCAGCATCGATCCCATCCACAGATGTCCCACTCATCAAACCAATTACTTTCATACCACCCCGATATTTTCTCTAACACATGCAATTAAAACTAGCTGAGGAGAACTAGATTTTGCGTCCCAAACCCTATCCCCTATCCCCTATCCTCTTTTCCCTCTGCCCTCTTGATAGATTACGCAATTGCCATGTTATACTTATAAGGCTGTGGGTCAAATAGATAACCCACCTATATTAACAGTTAAGCTGCTTCAAAATGATCAAAATACGTCTCAAAAGATTTGGTAAGAAACGCGAAGTTAGTTACCGTCTAGTAGCAATGCAAAGCACCTCCAGACGCGACGGTCGTCCGTTGGAAGAATTGGGCTTCTACAACCCCAGAACTGATGAAGTTCGTCTCGAAACTGAAGCAATCCTCAAAAGACTTTCCCAAGGTGCCCAGCCTACTGAAACAGTGCGCCGGATCCTGGAAAAAGCTAACGTCATCGAACGCAAAGAGATCGCATACAAAGGTACCTAAGTAACGTGACAGTTTCGACCCCAACACCCAATCTGCCCGACTACGAGCAACTGGTCAAATTTTTATTCCAACCATTTTTAAGTGAGCCAGAGGCGATTGGTGTCGATTGTGAATATACAATCGAACGCCAGCGGATCTGGCTCCGCGTTGCTGTAGCTACAGCCGATCGAGACACTGCTTTCGGTCGGGGCGGACGAAATATCCAAGCAATTCGGACAGTTCTCCAAGCAGCAGCGACAGCGGTTGGTCAATCCATTTATCTTGATGTCTACGGTTATACTTCCAATTCCAGACAAATGGACTCATCCGATAGCGGCGATGCTCCCCGCGAAAATCGATCTTCTGGAATTAAACCCACTCGTCGATCGGCTGAAAACGGCGATACCGTCGAAGAAATGCCCAGTCCACGGTCGAGTGTCCCACCACCCCGCCGCAAATAATTACATTTCCGACCCCCTTATTTAGTTGATAAATAACAGGGGTTTAATTTTTGGGTAAAAGTGTACCTAGTGACAGCCTGAAGTTGGGCGTGTTGGGTTTCGCTCTGGTCTACCCAACCTACAAATTTATCAACTATCAATTAATTAATTAACCCATCGTTACCTGCTGCATCGCAGTTAGCGCGGCTAATCCGATCGCCCCGCGCTGGGAACCGTGATAATTGGACATCCCCAACCAGATTCGATCGTGACCCCGTTGATGACGGTAAAACCGTGGCGAAGCATTGATATAGACAGTTGCACTATCAATTCCATCCACAAATTTCTGGGTTTCTAAGTAAGAATCAGTGACGATACAGTCAGCATGTCCGCTACTAAACCTGCCGATAATCGCAATCGCCTCATCCACACCCTGCACTGACTTAAAAGCAATCGTCTTGCGGAGATATGGTTGATCCCACTCCCGATCTTCGGCTAATTGTAAGTATTCACTATGAAGGGCTACCAACTCGCGATCTCCACGCAGTTGGAAGCCCTTTTCCTTGAGATTTTTCCACAACATCGTCAGGGAAGTCGATCCGCGATCGGTATGAATCAAAACCTTCTCGATCGCATTGACAGCATCGGGTTCGCCCACATGACTATCACAGATCGCATGGCGGACTAGCTCTAGATCGCCATTCGCGCCCCAGTAGAGATAACAATTACCGATCGCGGCTGGTAAAATTGATACTGTCGCTTGTTGTGTCACCTGATAAATCAAACTTGGTCGCCCGTAGGGAATAACTAGATTTACCTGCTGAGTGTTAGTCAACAGGGCAGATAATAGCTCTGGATCGGAGTTAATGAGTTGGACAGCATTTTGCGGAAAATCAACTTGCTCTAGACCCGATCTCAGTGCAGTCTCGATCGCTAAGTTGGTATGTTGAGCTTCCCTACCCCCACGGAGAATCAGGCTGTTGCCTGTTTTGAGACTCATCCCTGCTGCAATGATTGCCAACTGAGGTAAAGCTTCATAAATAAAAGCGATCGTCCCCAATGGTTTAACCTGACTATATCGATGTCGATCGTTTGCGTGAGATCCAGGATCGTGATTTCGAGGAGTGGATGATAGCTCGCCCAATCGATGTAATAAATCTATATACCGTTGAAGCCTTTCTGGGGTAAGCTTTAGCCATTCTAGCAACAACTCAGAAACGCCTTACTCCCGACTAGCTTCCAAGTCGAGGGTATTTGCTTCGAGGATATCTTGAGCAGCAGTGCGGATTGCTGTCGCCATCGCTCCGATTGCCTGTTCTCGTTGCTTGCTATTTGTCACCGAGAGCTTTCTACCAGCTCGATTGGACTGATCCAATATACTGGCTAGGCTGGGGTTGATACTCGCATGTTCCATAGAGAGTTCGTAACCTTGGTCGAATAACCAGATCGTGATAATGGTCAGGATGATGAATAACTATCGTTACTTATCGTATAAGATTTGAGATCGCACTAGCTAACATTATTCGATCTAAAAAAGCCTTTCCGGTCGGAAAGGCTTCTTTACTAGTCTTTGTGGTGGAAGACTATCGATTTCATAAGCGGGAGACGCGATTCGAACGCGCGACTTCAACCTTGGCAAGGTTGCGCTCTACCACTGAGCTACACCCGCAAATTAAGTTGTTTTCACAACCTTTATCAGTATCGCAGAATTTCTATAGTTTGTCAATAGTCTCGCGAGGTTTTTCAAGGCAACCGCACACAGTTACCGAGATCCATTCCGTGACAATGTTTAAAGCATTAAGCACGGTTTGGAGATAGTTGTCATCCGATCCCCCTTCGAGTCGTCTAGTTTTAACTCCGACCTTACTTTCTTTGTGTATTGAATTTATTTAGAATCTGCGGGATTGCTTACGTAAATTTAGATACAAAAAAAATACTTGTAGCGACATGGATTGTACTTCAAGGAATTAATCGTAATTACCGCGAATTTACCGCGAAATGTACTTAAACGCTTTAACGGTACTATGTGTACCAAAAAGCCCCTAACTTTCATTAAAGGCTTAAATGGAGTTATTTCGTGCTGCAAAATGGGCAACGTCGGACTCGAACCGACACGCTTGCGCGGATGATTTTGAGTCAACTGCGTCTACCAATTCCGCCAGTCGCCCTTATTTATAGCTTGCTTATCGTAGCGCATTGTGGGGTTATTTAGCAAGCCTTGATAATTATCTTTTTGTGGCCACCGATCGATCTCCTTTGCCCGCAAGACGTGGAGAGTGTGGCTGAGTTGTTCTGTTTGCATGGATGTGAGCATTTTGCCAACATCAGTACTCCCGATCTCCTCATAGG
>JAJAYU010000382.1 GCA_026786125.1 Chamaesiphon sp. | reverse complement strand
TGAGCGATCGACAGACAATTATTGATAATCTAGAACCGACTCTGGCTCTTTCTGTCCATCACAATTCACTTCCCGATGGGGGGAATCCTGACACCAAAGGTTTCTCGACTTTCTGGTACCAAGCCCAATCTCAAAGCCTTGCCCTTTACCTCCACAATTATGTAGTCAAAGATACTGGTCGTCCTTCTTATGGTGTCTTCTGGAACAACCTTGCCCTCGCTCGTCCAGCATCAGCCCCGTCGGTGCTGCTAGAATTGGGTTTCATGAGCAATCCTAGCGAGTTTGAACTAATTGCTACTCCTGAGGAGCAACAAAAAATGGCAAAATCGATCGCCAATGGTGTCACTCAATGGCTGTTAGCATCAGTGAAGTAGAGTTGGGAGTAGAGGGAAGTTATTTAATCCCAACTCCCAACTCCTCAATCTACTTCACCTGTGCGCGAATAAAAGAACCAGGCAGTCCCCATAATTTTTTGGGAGTACTTACATAAGCGCGACGATTGAAGACATCATAGTCATTGCGCTCGATCGAGTCTAATATCTGTTGATACAGTAAAAAAGCTGCCCAAACTGGCCACCGCACGTCAGGACTGAGCCGACTGATCCCGCTTTCGGCTTGCTGGTAATATTTACGGGCACGTTGGATCTGAAACTTCATCAATGCGCGCCAATTGTCATTCACTACCTGATTGAGTAAATCTTGTTCGGTGTAGCCAAATAAGGCTAGTTCATCCAATGGCAAATAAATTCTCCCCCGTTGGGCATCCTCGCCCACATCCCGCAGAATATTTGTCAATTGTTTACCAATACCTAATGCTACCGCTTCCTCGATCGGAATATCAACCTTGTCACAATTCCAGGGTGCCGTAAATTGACGAGGATCAACTCCGACAATCGAATTGGACATCAACCCGACAGTACCAGCTACCCGATAGCAGTAGAGTGATAATTCCTCAAAACTCTGATAGCGATTTTTGCGTAGATCCATCCGCTGTCCAGTAATCATGTCCCGAAAGGGTTGAATCTCCAGATCGGGAAATCTGGTGATCGTATCGACCAAAGCGACATCAAAATTATCGGTCGGATTGCCCCTAAACATTTCTTCCAACTGAGCTTCCCAGCGATCTAGTGTCGCTGGAGTTGTCTCATCGGCATCTGCGCCATCGACTAATTCATCAGTATTGCGACACCAGGCATAAATAGCCCAAATCGCCCGCCGCTTGGGGACTGACATCAGTAGTGTCGCCAAATAAAAAGTTTTGCCGTATTCAGCAGTTATCTGACGACAGAGTTCATATGATTCCTCGGTCGATATCATTGTAGTCACGATCGGTAGGGACTTTTCCAGTTGCAGCATTAACAGATGGGAGAGTAGATGGTAGGGGCTAGGTACATAAGTGTGTGGGGGAGTGAAGGTACGGATTGGGTGGAAATTGGCTCGACGGCGTGAAGCATGTTCTCTACCCTCTACCTTCTCCCCTTTGCCCCCTATCCCCTACGTTGCAGTAACCAGTGGTTTTACTACTGCGGGTTGATAATTCGCGATCTCCTGTGCTGCAAGCTTACCAGAAAGCACGGCACCTTCCATACTGCCAAGATATTCTTGCATTGTATAGCTACCAGCCAGAAAGAAATTGGAAATCGGCGTAGATTGGCTGGGGCGGCACTCTTGCCGTCCTGGAGATGCAGTATAAACCGATCTGGGTGTCTTAACGACAATCGATTTACGTAATTTAGCTGGATTGTCTCCAGTCAGATGTTGGGGGAACAACCGTTCTAGTTCAGTCATCACTGCTGCCGTGATTTCAGCGTCAGACTTGTCAATCCAGTCTTTGGCTGGAGCAACAATCAGTTCTAGCATGGATTTGTCGGGATCTTCGTACTCTTTACAAGCCACACTCATATCAGCATAAACACTGAGAATATCCGATCGCGAGAACAGCAGATGATCGATGTCAGTTAACTTGCGATCGAACCATAGATGCAAATTAATCACTGGTACCCCTTCCAATCCCTGCATCTTCTCGAAGAACTCAATCTCCCGCCACTGTTCAGGCATCAATACTTTGATCACGTCTACAGGCATCGCGGAGACATAGGCATCAGCCACCACGATTTCATCCGCCGCACCATTGATGCCCCGCATCACAAAATGCTTGACCGTACCATCTTCCGCTAGCACGATTTGCTTCAGTGGCTTCTCCATCCGAATTTCGCCACCACGGGCTTGAAAATGATCCACAATAGGCTGACACAAGCGTTCCGTCGGCGACCCATCTAGAAAGGCGATTTTGGAGCCGTAGCGTTGTTTGAGAAACTTGTTGATTGCTGTGAGTGGAATCGTCGCTGACACATCTTCTGGATTGATAAAAGTCAGAGCCTTGGATGCCGCAATGAAAATATCTGAATTCACCCGATCGTCGATCCCTTGTAGCCGCAGCCATTCCAGCAGACTATACTTGTCCATCTCTTCGACATATTTCTGTCCGCGCAATACTGCGGGCCACAATCCCAGGGCAAACTTGATTTTCTGCTCCCAGGTGAGCATGTCGTTATTTTTCAGGATCGAAAAAATTACGTTAAACGGAGCTGGGATATCGGGCACACTAAAGTACGAGTACTTACCTGGCTTTTCGGGCTGATTAAAAATCAGCGCGTGTTCCTTCCATTGCAGGTGATCCTCAATGTCCAGCTCTTTCATCAACTGGAGCATATTGGGATAAGCCCCAAAAAAGGCATGGAGTCCGGTTTCATAC
>JAJAYU010000381.1 GCA_026786125.1 Chamaesiphon sp. | reverse complement strand
GTAGAAGCCCCGCGCTCTACCGCTTCGGTGAGCGACGGGATGAATACGAGTGACGTGAGGATTCCGCCTCAAGTGATTTGACAAAACAGTAGGGCAAGCGAAAGAGTAAGTAGCGGGGAAACTTGTCTAAAACCTCTGGACGCTGTGTAAGACCAAAACATAAACTTGTTTGTGTGGAGGCAACGGCGGTTGAAATGGGAAGTCTGGGGTTTTGAGAGCTTTCACTCTACCGCCAAAGCGGTGAGGGTTGGGTAGACTAAGCACTAAGATATGTCACCCATTTAACTCATGCTCCAGATTTCTAACAACCTCAGTATTCCCCTCAGTGAAATCGATCTGAGCGCGATTCGATCGCAAGGTGCTGGTGGTCAAAATGTCAACAAAGTAGCGACAGCAATTCATTTGCGCTTTGATATTATGGCATCATCATTACCCGATCGATCTAAAGAGCGATTGATGAATTTACGAGATCGCCGCATCACTAGCGAAGGCGTAATTGTGATCAAATCACAGGAACATCGCAGTCAAGAACGCAATCGTGCAGAAGCTCTAGACAGATTGCGATCGTTGATTTTGACCACAACAGTGATCGTACTACCTCGCAAGCTCAGAACTCCCAGCAAAGGACAAGCTCGGCGACGATTGGAGGACAAGAAACGGCAGTCACAAATCAAGGAATCGCGAAAAATTGTGGAATAGGATGAGTGTAGAGGTGAATGGTGACTCAATAATGTCTATTCCTTGGGCGGAAAGGGAGTAAGTAGTCCCAATCGATTTGGGGTGTTGTCTTGTAGGCTAACACGTCATTTTTTGAATGTCTTCCTAAAGAGGGCGATCAAATCGGTTCAAATCCCCCTCTTTTGGTAGATGGAGATACCTGCTGAGTTTCGTAAACTAAAGCTATAAACAAGTTTGAAGCTGAGTTAACTAAAAACAACTAGTTAATTTTTCATTCTTAAATTGAAACTTACGGGATTATTTATCATGAGTATCGAAGGAAGAGCTAAGGCAACTGCTAAAAACATTGAAGGTAAAGTACAAGAAGGCATGGGTAATGTCGCTGGTAGTAATGCTGATCGCCATGAAGGTCAAGCTAAACAAGCTGAAGCTGATGTTCGCAACTCAGCAGAAGACTTAAAAGACAAAGCAGGCGATCTTGCTGAAGGAGCTAAAGAGCGGGTGAAAGCCGCTGCTTCAAAGGTTGCTGGTAAAGCCGAAGAGATGATCGGTAATGCCACCGATGACCCTACAAAAGTAGCAGAAGGTCGAGCGAAACAAGTTGAAGGCAATGCCCGCAATGCTAAAGAAGACTTGCGCTAATTGCTAGCTAATTCTCTACTCTCCTAACCTCTTTTTAAATTAAGTCTGAGTGGATCTAACTACTCAGACTTTCGATCCAAAACTTTTTAGTTCGGAGCTTATTATGCCACGTCTGGTCGGAAAACAATCTAATTCAGCTATTCCTTTGAGCTTATTAATCTTGGCAGCAATCGCCACCGTCATCGGCTTGGAATATACCGGAACTATCAACATTGTTAACGGTTTTGGTAATGATAGATTGGAAATACGCACCTACCCAGCACGACCGTTGAATTGAATAGAGATATTCACAGCTAGACGGACAAATAAAAAATAGTAAAAGTTGAGAGTAAATTAGATGCGTAAAGGTAGTGATGTTATTGGCAAACCGATTGTTGCCTATGATACTGGCGAAAAAGTCGGTAGAGTTAGAGATTTAATTTTTGATCAAGAGCGTAATTACTTAGTAGCTTTGCTCGTCCAAGAAAAGGGCTTCATGAGTGATGCTAGAGTACTGCCGCTAGCGGCGATTCAATCGATCGGCATGGATGCAGCGATCGTCAGCAAAGCAGAATATATCATTTCCGCAAAACTCAATTCCCAAGTAGCGGCAATTCTCGATCGGAATAACATCATGAATGGCACCCATATCATGACTGTATCCGGTCAAGATTTAGGCAAAATGGTCGATCTCTACTTCGATGAAACCACAGGTGTGATCGAAGGTTATGAAGTTTCTGGTGGGATTTTTGCCGATGCTTATTCCGGTAGATCCTTTGTCCCCGCCGTCCAAACCCTCCGTATTGGCGAGGATTACGCCTTTGTCCCCGCGATGGTGGCGGACTTGATGGAAGAACAAGTGGGCGGGATTAAAGCCGCCATTCAGGATACTAGCGACAAGGTGCAAGCCGCCGCTCACAAAGCAGGGGAACAGATCTCTGAAGTTAGCCGTCAGACTAAGACTCAGATTGCTAATGCGATCGTCGATCCTGACCTTCAAAAACGATTTGTCTTAGGTCGAAAAACTCAATCGACAGTCTTGCGCCCCGATGGATCTGTATTGATAGAAACAAACAAATTAGTGACCATCCCAGACATTACTGTTGCCGAACAACTAGGCGTTTTGGATCGGCTCTATCGTGCGACTGGTGGCAATCTCACTGAAGATGCTATGCAACGGGCAAAGGAAATCGGCCAAGATGTCGCACAGAATATCTCCACGAAAACCAATGGGGCAACAGCTTACTACACGATCAACCAAGCCTTGGGGCGGAGAGCTGCGGCAGTAGTACGTACCCGTGATGGTTTAATCGTGGCGGCACCCGGTCAAATTGTCACTGAAAAAACGATCGAGCGGGCGCAGACATATCACCTTGAAGAAGCCCTATTGCGCTCTGTCGGGGTTTCTACTACTACCGCTGCGAAATCGAGTGCGAATGAGGCATTAGATGCCGCAGGCGATGCCGCAGATCGGGCAGGAGATCGGGTTCAGAGCGGCTTTTCTCAATCGATGGAATGGGCTAAACAAACGGGTCAGAAACTGCGGACACAGACCACTCATGCCCTCGAAGAGCAGCACATCAAAGCTGCCCTCGGTCGTCCGACTACCCGCGTAATTTTAGACCGACAGGATCGGGTGATTCTAAATACGGGTGAATTAATTACCCATCAATCGATCGAGGCTGCTAGACGCGCTGGCATGTTGGAAGTGCTACTTTCATCGGTTTACAGCAAAACACCCCAATTTAGCGAAGCAACCTTACGCGCTCCAGAACCAGGTCGAGCTGCACTCCCAGTCGCAAGTTAATTGATAATTATTAATTGATAATTGATAATTATTAATTAGGTTATTAAGACGGGATTTAGATCCACACTTTAACAATAATTGATCGAAAAAGTGGGAGTGCTAAATACATATTCTTTTTTGAATTAGCTCAGGAGATCATCTCATGTTAGAAAATAATCGTCTTCAAGCATTGGTTACGAATACCGTGACAATGATTAAATTACGAATTCTGGCTTTCTTTACCCGTCATGACGGTGAGATTGACAGATTTAAGCAACAAGTCACTGATGGAGCAACAGAGATCGATCGGGAATTAGCCGAACGCTATCCCGAACGCTACGCCGCGCTCAAACAACGAGCGGGTGAAACAAAAAGCTGGTACGACCAACAAATCGCCGAGCAAAAAGCTAATCCAGATCGTCCTCTACCATTAGCGCAAAATGATCTCCAACTGACGAAACAGGCGGAGAAATTAGGTCAAACTGTCGCCGAGACAGAACGAGAAGTTCGAGCAAAAATTGCTGCTAAATTCCGATCGGCACCACCGAAAGCTTAACACCAGCATTGAATCAAACAACCCGACCACATTTATCAAATTTGGATTACCAATTATGAAATTACTCCGTTATGTCCTGGCGATCGCTTTACCTCCAGTCGCCATTTATCTAGAGTATGGATTTAGTATCACCTTACTAATTAATATCGGGCTGACCTTATTAGGTTGGGTGCCTGGAGCTATCCACGCAGTGTGGGTTACAGGTCGCTACTATGAGAACGCTGAATCGGAAAACAGTTAGCAACAGCGTAAATCTAAGGGTACCCACGGGCGATCACTTTTGTAATTATCGATCTAAAGGAGAATATCATGACTGGATTTTTATTAACCACATTAGTTACGGCACTTAGCTTATTAATCGTAGATACACTATTTTCTAGTGTTTCGATTAATAGCTTCTCCACCGCATTGATTGCCGCCCTTGTTCTGGGTGTGATTAATGGTTCGATTCGACCTATAATATCTCTACTATCACTACCAATTAACTTCTTAAGTCTGGGTTTATTTTCCTTTGTAGTTAACGGGATTTGTTTCTGGTTAGCAGGAGTATTAGTACCTGGATTCTCGGTCAATGGGATCGCTGCTATTATTTTAGGACCAGTTGTTCTTTCTCTGGGCACGACTTTCCTCAACAGTTATTTTGAGGGTCGCAGCTTACCCAGCCTGCCTAATTTAACTAGTCCTGAAAAGTCGCTAGAATCTGGCCAGAAATAACACTAGTTGCCAACTTTCCTCAACGCCTATGATCAACCATCACAAGTTAGCTGCTAAGCTGCTAGTGATGGTTTTTCTCCGTATTATTCACCCTAACCAATGAAACTAGAAGTAGGATGTCATCTCAAGTTTGAGGCGATCGAACCCACACCACTGATCCTCATGCTAAAACCTCGGAGTGGGGATAGTCAATGGGTGTTGCAAGAGACTTATTCGTTAGAACCTTTTGTCCCCGCCCGGGAGTATACCGATGTACATGGCAATCTCTGTCAGCGGTTGATCGCGCCCGTGGGGACATTTGAGATTCGCACCGAAGCCTGGATCGAAACTAGCGATACAATCGCGGTAGCACCTGGCGCACCGATGACTGCGATCAAATTTTTGCCCGATTGGACGTTACAGTTTTTATTACCCAGTCGCTACTGTCAGTCAGACCAATTATTCGATCTCGCCACGGAAATCAGCGCGGATTATGCACCAGGATACGACCAGGTAGAGGCAATTCGGGCATGGATTCACGATCGAATCGACTACCAGTATGGCACTAGCAACGCCTCTACCTCTGCGCTCGATACCGCAGAGCAGCGGGTGGGAGTCTGTCGGGATTTCGCCCATCTCGGCATCGCTTTATGTCGCGCACTGGATATTCCCGCGCGGATGGTGGCTGGCTATCTCTACCAATTAGAGCCAATGGACTTGCACGCCTGGTTTGAAGCCTATCTGAATGGTCGGTGGTATACCTTTGATGCTACCCAAGTACAGCCACGGGGTAATCGAGTGGCGATCTCCTATGGACGCGATGCGGCGGATGTGGCTCTCTCCACTCAGTTTGGCTGCTTGAATTTAACTAGTATGGAAGTCTGGGTTAAACAGGTGAATTCGATCGTTGGATCGTAAATATTGCTAGCATTGCGATCGAGAGTAAGCCACCGAGGGTAATTGCTGGATCGTCTAAATTAGCGATCGTAATTCCCCCAATTGCCCACATAATTACGCCGCTAAAAGCTCGATCTGCATAGACTCGAAGCAGGATTAATGCCAAACCCACGCTGATTGCGATCATCAATAATGTCCACAGACTAGGAGCTAACGGCGCACCTTGCCAGCCAAAACTATCGAGGGTAGAAGCGATATTAACGATCGTGGCAACGCTAATCCAACCAAGATAGATACTAAATACACTTGGTACCCAAGTGGGATGTAATTGACGAAGATTTGGTTGCAAAGGATGGAGGCTACGGTAACATTTAATTAATGCCCAAACAATGCCCAGCATTGCTAATGAAGACAGGATCATTTGTTGATATAAAAATAATAAAATCCACCCAGATTGGAGCAGGGATGCTAGTACAATCCAAGGGCGCGTTTGTTGTAAGGGTAGATTGTCTGCACGACGGGAATCTAGTTGATAAAAACCAAAAGCAACTAACCCGATGTAAATTAAGCCCCAGATCGAGAAGGTATAGTTTGCGGGGATGATTTTCACATCAGCAAAAACAGTATTCGATAATTCGGCAACCGAGACTCCTGTCGGTGGAAACCAATTGGTCAAAAAATTCCAAATAATCGCAAATCCGATTGCTGCGATTGTTGCTATTTGCCATCTTGATGGTTTTTGGGTCGAGGTGCTAGGTGTATTCATAATTCGATCTTTTGCTGTACCTAAGATCCTATTTGATCGAGCCTAGCTATGTAATCTGTTGAAAGGAATAGCTATCAATATTTGCTTCTCCTAAATTTGCTATTTCTGGCGGACAAAATTGTTTACAAAGATATGCAGTATGAGACCCTATGATCGTCGGATCGTAGGGTCTAATTTCGCTCGATCGAGCTAATTCTATGGGAAAATCGTCTCGAAGTAGTTGTGAATTTTAAACTTACAGTCCTGTCGCAGGATCGTGAGGGCTAGAGCTGGGATCTACTCCCATACCCGCAACTAGATCCCGTAGCATGGTAATCTGTTGAGACTGTTCGAGTTGTTGGAGTTGTTGCAAGCACTGGGCTGCTTGAGGTTCGAGGGTATAGTTATCTGGCATCGGGATAATTTCAGTCCGATCCATACCCTGCGCCAATAGATACCAGAACAATAATTTTGTGGTATCGCTTAATGCACCATACTCGCGGCTAATTAAGTTATTTTTATGCTCGATCAGATCGCGCTGGACTTGTAACTGTTCATCATGGCTCATTTCGGCCACTTGCTTGAATAATCCTTCCGCAATGGTTGGGGCAGCGGTGCTAGCTCCAGGTGCCGCAGGTGTAATCGATTTACCAGTTTCTTTGTAGATAAACCACAGTAGTGCAAGCTGTTGATCTGTCGATAAAGCGGTAAAAGCTGAAGCTAATTCAGGGCTAATATTGGAAGTTGTAGTTGTCATAATCGGATTCTAATTGGTCTTCTCCACGATAGTAATTATCCAGAGCATTTAATACTCACTTTAGGAGGATATTGCGATCAATCTAAAGATAGATGGAAATAACTAATGTTTGTGTTTACATGGGTAGATTAGGTCGTGGAAATATTCAATTAATATTTATGAAAATTAATTCATTAACCGTTCCATCTCCATTAGTACCGGAATCTGTGAGTCCAAAAGTCGAGATTGAGGGGATACACGAACCCGTAATTTGTGAGTATTTTACCAGATTGAATAATGGCGAATTTGTCACAACTGCTGAGTTATTCGCAGAGCAAGGATATCTAATTCCTCCATTTGATAAACAGCTTCAGGGAAGAGAGGCAATTACTGAATATTTGCAAAAAGAAGCGATCGGTGTCAAATTTTTGCCAGAGTATGGAGCAATAGTAACGAGTACTGACACCGCAGCTAACCTAGTGGATAGCGATCGCACTAAATATCAGATTCAAGGTAAAGTCGAAATGAACTGGTTTACCGTCAATATCAGTTGGTTGATCGAGCTAAATGCTGTTAAAGAAATTATGCTGGTAGAAGTAAAATTATTAGCTTCTTTAGAAGACTTACTCAGTTTTAGTCGTATTTAATTATTGGCATAAATATCCATCCCAAGTATTTATCAATCCCTTTAGTTCACAAACTTAGCCCCAAAACAATCAAAATATGGAAATAGATCGGCCAAACTTAGGGAATAAAGCGTTGAGCAAGGTAGTAGAAATGAGCATTGCTAATCAGTTAGATGAAGCTGAATCGATCGATGTTGATATTCGTACCAATCCTGGGAAGCTCGTGCAGGGGAAATTAGATTCTGTCACAATCTCTGGCAAGGGATTGGTAATGCAGCAAGATCTGCGAATGGAAACCCTCGAAGTAAGTATTGGCAAAGTTGGGATCGATCCATTTAGTGCAGTCTTTGGCAATATCGAACTAATTCATCCAACGGATGCTGAAGCCCTGATTGTGTTGACCCAAACCGATCTAAATCGTGCTTTTAGATCCGACTATATTCAAGCAAAATTACGTGGCTTGAAAATGATCATGAATGGACAGGAGATAATTGTCACTGTCCAACAAGTGATCGTAAATCTACCTGGTGACAACAAGTTTGTGATAAATATTGATTTTCTCTTAGCGGATCAAACTGAAATCAAAAAACTTTCGGTAACTGCTATACCTAAAATTCAAGAGGATGGAGATCGTATCTCTTTGGAGATTTTAGCGATCAAAGGGCAAGGTTTAAATCTAGATTTCGTGTCCGTTATTGTTGAACAGCTTACAGCTTTACTAGATCTGCGAAATTTTATTATTCCAGGTTTATCGCTCCAGTTATACAAATTAGAGGCTCCACAAGGTCAATTGGTGATTCACTCCCACGCTCAAGTTGTTCAAGTTGCCCCGATGATCGATCTTATTTAGCATCCTCAAACTATTGCTATCTCGTTGCTAAAAACTGTACCAAATAAACTTTATATTTAATTGCTATAGATGCTTGGAAGTAACGACGCTTTACACCACTTAATCGAGCAGAAGCTAATAGTATTGATCCACCATCCACCATTCACCATTCACCTCTACACTAGATGTCTAATTTTTCACTGGGAAGGGAGTAAGTATCAAGTTATCTCTACCTATCGACTCAGATATCCCATCAAAAAGTCATCAATTGGAGAGATAAGGATTGAGAGAGCCAACTGTTAAGCTACTGGTGGAGTCTTGAAGATCGAGACAAACTGAAGATAAATTTTTTCATAGTAACTAACCATTTAGGATCATTATTATGGCTTATATAGATAGACCCGCTGACTATGCTGGAGATCGCCCGGTTCCCATCTCCGTGACCAACTACCATGACCAAGTTCGGTGGGGGCCGATTGTGGCAGGATTAGTGATTGCCCTTAGCACACAGCTAGTTTTGAGTGCGCTGGGTGTGGCAGTTGGTACGACTAGTATCGGTGACTCTGGAGCACCTCGAACTGACGCGCCTGGGGTTGGTGTTGGCGTTGGGATTTGGTCGATTATTAGTTTGCTGATTGCCCTATTTGTAGGGGGATGGACTGCGGCGCGGACATCAGGGCGAGTGAGTCGGAATTCCGCTTTGCTCAATGGTGCAATCTTGTGGGCATCCACTTTAGCACTAAGTGCTTGGTTGCTGTCTAGCGGTGTATCGGGAGCCTTTGGTGTAGCAGCTTCCAATGCTGGAAGCGTTATTAGTCAAACTCAGCAAACTTTACCTAACAATCCTGTGGGCACGACAGGGCTAAATGCGCCAAATATTCCGACGATCACAGCGCAACAGACTCGCGATGTCGCGGCGAATACAGCCAAAGTGAGTTGGTCGTTTGTATTTGGTTCCCTGTTAGGATTGGTTGCTGCTTTAGTCGGATCGACAGTGGGATTTCGTCATCCTCGTTCGATGGAGATCGAACGATAATAAATCCGAGTGATCGAGTTGGACGAGCCTTGTTGGTTTCTCATAGCGAACTGCGGCTAAAGAACCCCAAATTCTTGAAGAGTTTGGGGTTCTTTGTTTAGGTCAAATATTCTAATCCAATCCCAACAATCGGGTCTGTCTAAAGGAGGATAGAATTTGGCTGGAATACACTGACAATAATAATAGTGAGTATGCGTAATTTGATCGACTAATCGATCGCAATATTGCTAACCAAAATATTTATGATGTTAAAATACAAAAATGCCTTGGGTACATTTGCCGATATCCAACAGATTGAGTCAGCACTCGAACAACTCAAATCGGCTGGCGTTCCGATGAGTAATGTTTCGGTTTTTGTCCCACAATCCGATTCAGCAGATCCACAATTGGAACAATTGAAAGAACCAAATGTTAAGTCTGAACATGAGTTTACCGGAGATCGTCCCGTCGAGGAGATCGGACAGGCTGCGGCAACGGCTGGAGCTACGGGAACTGTGGTCGGCGGAGTAGTCGCAGCACTAACAACACTAGCTTTCCCAGCGTTTAGCGGTGCGGTGGTGTTGGTAGGGATGGCAACGGGAGCTTTCTATGGAGCCATATCGGGTGGACTACTAGGTGACGAAGGTGGTTTGGAGATTTCCGAAACCCAAGCGCAACATTATGAGGATCTTTTGACCCAAGGACATTATTTATTGACAGTCAAAGGCACCGATGATCAAATTGATCGATCTGAGTCGGTACTCAAGGCTGCAAATATTCAAGATTGGATGATTTTCAACACACTTTTAAAGTGAGCAGCAAGATCGTCAGTAGATTAGATAATTAAACACCAAAATTTATCTAATGGGGTACTAGCTCAATCGATTATTTTATCTCTATTGGTAGATTAGTTGCTACTGATCGAACTGCTACTATGCAGATAACTAATTTCTCACACCCAGGCAGATAAAGATCATGCTCAAAGTAAAAGATATCATTGGTAAGCCTATCGTCGCCGATGATTCCGGCGAGAAAATCGAAACGGTGATTGCACCAATCTTCGATCGAGATGAAAACTGCTTGTTAGGATTTCTAGTTGACCAAGA
The DNA here is from genome assembly GCA_026786125.1 of Chamaesiphon sp. Classification (GTDB taxonomy): domain Bacteria; phylum Cyanobacteriota; class Cyanobacteriia; order Cyanobacteriales; family Chamaesiphonaceae; genus Chamaesiphon. The sequence continues at coordinate 911 of JAJAYU010000381.1, read as the reverse complement.
TGGCTGGTTTAGTAATCCCAAAGTTTTGCCATTGTATCTAGTTAAATCGATCGAAGCTGATGCAATTATCATTCCGTGGAAAGAATCGATCGCTCCAGCCAGTGATTATGCCACTATTCACGATGTTTTAGAGCAAAATAATCGCCTCAATTACGACCATGTTTTGACTAATAACGATCAAGATCTAGGCACCTTGCTCGATTTATATTTTGATGAAAACACGGGCGATATTGAAAATTCTCAAGCGACAGAATTAGGTGTATGAAATTGATCCAAATTGTTGATCGTTTTTCCCGATTGGCATTGACGGTTGCGATGGCGGGCATGGCAATAATGCCAGCCATTGCAACGGCTCCAATGCCACCCCAACTGGTTTTAGCCAAACTCAACGGTCAGCCCGTCCACGTTTTGTATTTAACCCGCAGTCAAGATCGCGTATTAGTCCGATGTTATCCAGGACAGCAACCCCGTCTGGTGGTGAAAGATAAAGTTGGTATTACAAAGGAAGGAACCTTAAGCTGTGGAAATTAAATAATTGATACTTCGGCTCATTTCGGCTCCGCTCAATGCAAGCCGCTCAGTACAAGTAATTGATAATTGGGTTTGTAAGATGGGGCTTTGAATCCCGGCTCTCTGTTAACAGTAAATACCATAGAATAATGCCGCTCAACTTAGAAAAATTGAGCGGCATTATTTCGATCATGTACTTGATACCTGACCGCCTGTAACTTCCAGAATTGCCCCCGTTACAAAGCTGCTATCTTCAGATCCAAAATAGACATAGGCGGGTGCCAGCTCTTCGGGTTGTCCGGCGCGTTGCATCGCATTATCTTTGTCAAAATTATCTACCTGTTCTGGGGTCATGGTACCTGGAATTCCAGGTGTCCAGACTGGGCCAGGCGCGACAGCAT
>JAJAYU010000380.1 GCA_026786125.1 Chamaesiphon sp. | reverse complement strand
GGCTAGAAATGAGCAGAATTAGAATGTTTCCTTCGCTCTAATTTTAATTATTACTCTCCACTCTCCACCACGCCCCCGCACCAACTTAACTACTGATGCTAAAACCCTCACACCGCCTCGCCGTATTATTACATGACGGAATTACTGGAGTTCAGGGCAAAACTGGACTAACGCTGTTGCGATATAGTCCCGCTCAGGTGGTTTGTGCGATCGATCGATCGGTTGCAGGTCAGTCGTTGGTAGAATTAACAGGGATACAGCGAGATGTACCGATCGTTGATTCGATCGAGTCAGGATTGGAGTATCAGCCAGATGTGCTGGCAATTGGGATCGCGCCTTCCGGTGGAATTATCCCAGAGAGCTGGTTTAGTGAGTTACAAGCATCAGTGAAAGCGGGTTTGTCGATCGTTAATGGCTTGCATACACCACTGGCAAATCATCCCCAACTAGTTGGATTATTGAAACCAGGACAATGGATCTGGGATGTCCGCCAAGAACCTCAAGGCTTAAAAATTGGTACAGGTGCGGCGAAATCATTACCCTGTCAGCGGGTGTTAATGGTAGGAACAGATATGGCAATCGGCAAAATGTCCGCAGCTTTAGAATTACAACATACCTGCGAACGTCGGGGAGTCAAATCAAAATTTATCGCCACTGGACAGGCGGGGATGATGATTAGTGGTGAGGGTGTGGCATTAGATGCGGTGCGGGTGGATTATGCCGCAGGTGCAGTCCAACAAGCAGTGATGCAGCATGGCAATGATTACGATCTTTTATTAGTCGAGGGACAGGGTTCGCTCCTACATCCAGGTTCGACAGCAACTTTACCTTTAATTCGCGGCTCTCAACCAACTCACTTGATTCTGCTCCACAAAATCGGTCAGGAAACCATTCGGAATTGTCCCGATGTCAAAATTCCCCCATTGGCTGAAGTAGTGCGGTTATATGAGGCTGTGGCTAGCTGTGCGGGTGCATTCGGGGATATCAAGGTAGTGGCGATCGCTCTCAATGGTGGTACATTACTTGATGATGTGGTCAGAGCTGAGATTGATCGAGTCACAACCGCGACTGGTTTACCCTGTACTGATGCCGTTCGGTTCGGCGGTGATATATTGCTAGATGCAGTTCTCAATTCATAGTCGATCAAAGTTTATTTACTATTTAGTCCCAACTCTTCACGCAAAACTCGTCTCAACGTTGATTCTAGTGGCTCATGCTGTTTGTGAATATGCGCTTTTAATGCTTCATTGATTGAGCTTTGATAATTTCCGCCTCCTGCTTGATGAACTTGATTCCTGAACCATTCCAATACCTCATCGTCAATCCGAATGGTGATACGTGTTTTTCCTGCACCAATCGGATCGATTGCACCACGCTTGCCTTTGCTAAAGTCGTATTCAATGTCTACAAAACCAGCATCTTCTACATCTATCATAATTTTAGCCTTCTTCATACTGTCTTCGTTCTTGACGGGTAGCAAATCTAGCTGAAATTATTCTGATTTCTTCACCACGCCAAGTGTATATCACCACAAGTAATCGATTTAGAGCATCTAATCCAATTGTAATAAATCGCTCTTCCTCGAATCGTTCATCTGATGTCGAAATCGCCAAATCGTCTGAGAACACAGCAACTGCATCTGCAAAATCAATACTGTGCTTACGGAGATTGGTCGCCGCTTTATTTTTGTCCCATTGATACGCCATGCGCTTATTGTATGCACAAGCGTACACTCAAAACAAGTAATTATCGAACTAAACTACATCCGGTAAACTACGGCGACGCAGATACAACCATGATAGCCCGATCGATCCAATCGCAATTCCAACTAGACTGATCATTTGCGCCATCCGTAGCGAGCCAAACATCAGACTGTCGGTACGCAAACCTTCGATCCAAAATCGACCGATACTATAGGCAACTAAATAAACCAAAAAGATTGAACCAGTTTTGAGATGATGTTGACGGCTATCTTTGATAAATAGCCACATTAGTAATGTAAATACTACTAAATTCCAGATCGATTCATACAAGAATGTTGGATGGACATATTCACAACCGTTGGGAGATATGGGAATGCACAACTTCCACGGCAAATCTGTCTGACTTCCAAAAGCTTCGGAATTAAAGAAATTTCCCCAGCGACCGATCGCTTGTCCCAGAACTACTGATGGTGCAATGACATCGGCTAATTGCCAGAACGAAATTTGCTTCAGCTTAGCGAAAATAATTGCTGCGATCGATCCACCAATTAAGGCACCATGAATGGCAATTCCACCTTCCCAAATCTTGATAATATTCTGTGGATATTGGGAATAAGTATCCCATTCAAAGATGACATAATATAGCCGTGCGGCTGGGATTGCGCCAATGACTAACCAAATAGCGAGATCGGCAATTGCTTCAGGATCAATTTTGCGCGACTGTCCTAATCGTATCGATAGATTAACACCAATTAATACGGCAGTAGCGATTAACAAGCCATACCATTTCAGCCGAAACCAGCCCAAATGAAAAATCTCTTCTCCTGGGGAGACAAATTCAAACGCGAGTAAGGATCGCGCTAAATTAGTATAACTCCCAGCAGAAAGAGCCGTAAAATCTAAATAGGGAAATTGAATAGTTGAAAATAAATCGTTGATTAGCATATTGCAATTTTACCGATAAATATAACTATTATTTAGGACTCCGAGGTTGAGGTGGGGTATCGATGTTGATACATTCGGGGGCGAATTTATCCCACCCAGCAGACACGGGAGTTAATTCATTCCTAGTGCGTGGGTTTGGCGATTTGATCTCAACGGAATTGAGGTGTCGTTGTACCCAATTTTCTTCCCAATCGGACTTAATCGATGGTGCTGAATCCGATCTACCGATCGTTAATTCGGTACTAAAATCTTCATCCTCCACCCATTCTTCCCAAACCGCGCCATCGGGATCGATCGATAAATCGAGATCATCGTTATTTATATTAGCCAGATTGTTAGCTAAGTGGGAGTCAGGACTACTTACTACTGGATCTTGCAACAGCAGAGCAGCTTGAGTCAATCGTGCTAGGAGCGCGTCAGAATTCAACTGAGATGATTCAACTTGCGGTAGTTGTTCTAGAGTCGGTGGTAGAGCTGCCAAAATCGCTTTAAGCTGGGAGAAATAACCTTGGACAATTCGATCGCTAGCGATAATTCGATCGTGATGCAATTGTTGCAGTTTAAGATAATTATTGCCATTAGCCAAGAGATCTTTGCTTACCTCATTCTGGATTGATCCAGTTAGTAGGTTGATTTTAGTCCGCAGATATCCAGTATTACCCGCCCGATCATCGGTGATCGGATCTTCCGTCAGACGGGTAGTAATATCTAATTCGGTGGCATCACGCACTAATAGTGCCAAGGCTTGATGAATTTTTCCGGCTTGGAGTGTTTGTTGAAATTCTGCGCTAGAGATCATAGATTCGAGATAAACACAACTCACCAATAATTACTGAGATCGTAGCCAAGTTCGGCTAGCATCGATCGGAGTAATGGCAAGCTTAAACCAATAACATTACTATGTCAACCATCTATTCTGTCAACGAAGCCGCTGCCTTTTCCTTCTAGGGCAAAGCCACCAGCACAGACTAATGGTTCACCAGTGGCGATATAAGCCTGAATCTGAGCATCATTAACATCACCGAAATAAACTTGGGTAATTCCACACCGAGTTACTTGTTTTGATTTAGTTTGGTCAATTAGCGTGTGTCCCGTGTAAAGAGTACCACAATTACCCCGCATTCTTTGCCAGCGGGTAAATGCTTCGGCGGGATCTCGCGGTTTGCCATAAATCTCGCCACCGACGACAAATACCGAGTCACAACCCAACACCAAAGAATCATTCACCTGACTCAGAACGACTTCAGCTTTGCACTGGGCTAATTTTTCAACCAGCTCAATCGGATCTGTCAATTGAATCTGTGATTCATCAAAATGGCTGACACAGACGAGGGGGTTTATCCCCACGCTTTGCAACAGTCGCCGTCTAGCAGGGGAAGCCGAAGCTAAAACAAAGTTAATCATAGTTAAACTGGCTAGCTAGGCAACGCTAAATGAAGAGACTACTTCGCTAAACACTTGTTTCATTCTGCCCCACCGTCGATCGGTTGTTGAAGCATTGAAGGTAAATAATTTGCCCCGACTAACAACCACACTGGCAATATTATGGCGTAGTCCAGTGGGTGATTTGACCTCATATTCAAGAAAATAGTAAGTTTTCCCCTTTGATTCTTTAGATTCAGCACTGACTAGTTCAGCTTCCCGTCCCGATCCTGGAGGTGCGATCGCATTTTTGCCTAGTTTATAGCCAACATCGGAAGCTGTACCGAGATCGCTTAATTTTTTGTCTTGATCGACTTGACTGATTACCACACTGACATTTTCGCTGGACTCAATCAAGTCATGGAAAATAATATCTGCACCTTTGGTAGTTTTGACAGCTACCCAACCATTGGGATATAGGAATTTGTACCCATCGCCTGTATCGATATATCCTTGCAGTCCCGCCGCTTGAGCTGGTACAACGTTAATTTGTAATATGATTGCTAGTGCCAAAATCAATGACACAGTAACTTTTTTCCACATGGGTTATTAATTTAATATTTTATCCATCGTTGATAATTATATACGCTGAAGGTTAGCTGGATTTGAGGGGAGACGGTACTGGGG
>JAJAYU010000379.1 GCA_026786125.1 Chamaesiphon sp. | reverse complement strand
TCCCACATCTGCGTAAAGCAAGGTGGCTAGCCGCATTTTTGGATGCAGTTAATGTGAGTGCATTAGCCTTGATGGTAGTTGTCACGATCCAGTTAGCACTTGTCACCATTGGGATACCGCCACGGTTAGATTGGATGGCTGGATCGATCGCGATCGGTAGTGCTATTTTAGGGATCAGGTTTCAAGTCAATTCAGCCTGGTTAGTTTTAGGCGGAGCAATCATCGGTCAAATTGGATTGTTTTTCAGACATTAGTGTTGGGTTTCTACAGATCTATCAATTATCAATTATCAACTAATTAAGCTTGCCCAGATACCGCTGAAGGTACGGTGAAAACACCTCATAAATCAGCGTCAACGGCTCCCCACGGTGCCAAAACAGGTAATGACGACCCCAAAATGGCCCTGCTTCGCCAAACGCCGCTGCAAGTACGGGTGACTCACCATAATAAATCCCCTGGACATCGCGGTATAGCTCAGTCCGCAATTTTGCCAAACTCGCCCAAATCGGCAGAGATTTATTTTCCAGATACTCATCCACATGTCGCTCCTCCCACCAGGATGTCGCGTAAGCCAATCTTTGCCCCGAAGTCGTCCGTAACCACACTTGACGACGTACTCTCGGCCCTGGTACTGCCTGGAGCAAACTAGGCGCACGATCATTATCCATCCCGATCGAGGACATATCAATCACATCTACCTCGGTGGGTTCTCCCGTCAGTAGTTGCAAATGTCGCGTCGGCGAACCATCGCCGAGCAATAGTATCTGCCATGCAGGTGGTAATTGCTGATGCGGTAAGCCAGTTTGAACTAACTCGGCTCCCCCTTGCCAAATTGGTTGGAGCGCGTTCCAGCTAGTCGAAGTTAAATTTTCGGGATGGAGAGTGGAGTCGATCGTCAAAATACTTTATAAATCTTCATATTGCTATCTATTATCATAGATCGATTTAGATCTAGGTATAGATTGTGCCCACAGATGATCGATCACTGTCGATCGAAATCGATGATTCTGGTAGCATGTACATACGACAGAGATCGTACTGTGCTTAAACCCCATTTCTACTAATATCTATGCTGAGATTACCTACCGCAGCTATTATATCGATCGTCACTTTATTATCGATCGCCAGGATCAGTGACGCAAGATCGATTAAGCGAACATCGACTGATCAGTTGTCTCGTCAATCAAAACCATCCGCCCTTGCCAAGCAGTCTAAAATTCCGAACCGCACTATTTCAGGATCAGATCTCTCAAGTATTCAGAAAGTGATATCGGATCACTATGCGAGAAAAAATCAATTACTGGAGAGTATTTCAAGTAGATCTCGACGATTCTATGAGGTCGAAAGTTTGAAGCTTGTCTCTTTTTCAAATACAAAGGCTCAAATTGAAGTCGAAGAAAATATCCGAGGCTATGATTTTCTCAATGCCCGTTATGTCAGCAATCAAAAACTGGATCTTGTCAAAAATTCAGAGAGTGGGCATACAAAACACACTTTTAATATTAGTCTTAAAAAACTAGCAGGAAAATGGAAAATAAATACTCGTTTAAATAATTGATAATTAACAAACGCAACGGATATCAATTCTCTGCCTTTAGCCAAATTATTATTATGACAGGAATTGAGAATCTATCCTAATAATCTAGCTATCAATTATCAATTATCAACTAATTAAAAAAGCCCAATCGAACTCGATCGGACTTTTTGATGATAATCTGAATAACTAGCGAATAGGTGCTGGAATAATAGCTGATTCAGTAGGTTTATCGCCGATTTTGCGAGGGACTTCAACGCCAACTTCTTCTAGGACAACAGTTGGTGACAAGCTGTTTTGACCTTCGACTCGTTTGATCAAAACTTTGCCATCAGCAAGCCGCTCGCCGACTTCAATATAACGACTAAAGGATTCAGTTGGTAATTTCACAATCACTTGAGTTCTACCTGCGACTTCAATCACACCAGATATTTCTACTGCCATCGCTTGCAATGGTTTTTCGACAATTCTTTCTGGTTTAGCTGCAATAACTTTGCTATTAGATACAACTTTAGCTGTAGCCTTCACATTCCCGATTACAGGTTGTTTAAGTGCAACAATAATCTTGGGTAAAGCTCTGTTAACACCAGTTCTAGGAATTGCTGAAATTGTTACTGGCTGATTTTTACCACTACTAGCAATCTTTTGGTTGCCAGAACCCTTCGTAGTTTTAGTTGGACTTGTGGCAATTTTAATAGTTGGTAATACGGATGGTTTAGAACCAGCAGTATTATTGGTAGCAACCTTTGCTGATGGCTGTCGCGGTGTAGCTACCTGAACCAGCGGATCGATGGGTTCGATCACTGTAATCGGCTGTAATGATAGCATTCCAAATGGATCGGGGCGACCTTTGGCAACAGTTTTTGCCCAGCTTTCGCCATCGGTCGGCGGAATCAATCCGGCAGCAACATCAACTGAGACAGGTTTGATGGCAACTGGAGTTTTGCCTGGAACTACTGGCTTGGCGGTGGTAGCGGCTGGATTAGCTTTGGTTGTAGGAGTAGTCGCGGAGGTGGCAACTGGCGCAGGAGCCGCAGGAGTAGTCGCAGCGGGGGCAACAGCAGCGGGACTAGCTGCTGGGGTGGGTGGCTTACTGTCACCACCACAGCTAGTGGTGAGGATTGATAAACTGCTGATTACGCCCAGATAAAACCAATATTTATTCATTATTTTCTATACCTCGTTTCCCTGAATATCTATAGACATATAAATTTGATAACAGTCGGGATGATCAGATGTTTACTCTTGTTTACTGACTGAGACAATAATTCGCCTACTTCTATAATTCCCAGATTTGGAGCGATTGTATCGATCGAGAATTATCAATTAGTTTATCTATGTAAATTAGTTATTTTGTAGACCTAAGCGTCATTATTTACCAACATCAGTTTGAGCACACTTAGTCCTTTTTTGACATGGCGAGATACGGTAATCACACTAATGTCCATCTTTTCGGCAACTTGCTTCTGCGTCAGATCGTGCAGAAAGACGAATTCCAGAATTTGGCGAGTATGTTGTTCGAGGGCGATGAGACTCTGTTGAATCCGCAGACGATCTTCCTGATAGAGCTGAAAACTCTGGTAGTGTCGATCGGGTAATAAGTCTGCTAAATTATTAGCATCTTCATCAGTACCCATTGGTGAATCCAGACTCATGGGCTGACGGTTCTGATACGCCATTTTGATTTCTTGCCATTCCATCACGGAAATATCCAGGGCGGTAGCAATTTCCGCTTCTGTGGGCGGACACTGATTCTTGGATTGCAATTCTTTGGTAATCGTGCCTGCTTGTTGCACGAGGGCAAACCAACGACGGGGCATTTTCAATACCGAACTTTTATCCCTGAGATAGTGTTGGATCTCTCCCCTAATATAGGGAATGGCAAAGGTACTTAGTGCGTATCCTTTGTCTATTTCAAATTTATTGATCGCATTTAGTAGTCCAATACTACCAACTTGGAGCAGATCGTCATAGGTTTCTTGACACTGACTCGTCCAATAGTGTGCTTCCTTCCGCACTAATCCCAAGTTTAGCTCGACAAGCTGGTTTCGCAGTCTTGCTTTGCCAGTCTGTTGATATTCTCGTAGTAGCTGTAAGCTATGGTGCTTCAGGTCGCATTCTAAAACGGTAGTCATTTAACTTTTCTAATTAAGAGTTGATATTAGATTGGAGCAAATGTAGCACGGCTTGATTTTAATTAATTGACACAATCATTTATTGATCCTGACCTATCGAGTTTAATCTTAGATTCACTCAAACTCCATCAGTGGGATTACTAGGGATCGGTAGTTAATAAAAATTCAATTTTTTAATCTCAGTAATTACACTGGATTTTAGAGTATTTTTTCGCTCAACTGTGACTTAGTTCTATTTTCAACTATTTCTTAGAAAATGTTTGTGATAACACGACTAGGTTTGAAGTGATAAATGCCGCAATTATTTGATTTGTTGCAGGGATCTTTGCCCCAGATAGCAAAAATAGGGGCAATTTATTAATTGTCCCTACTTTTGCTGGTGCCGGATGTGAGTAACTATTTATTCTTCGGTTTCTGCCTCATCATCATCATCTTCTTCCTCAGCCTGCTTGAGTGTATTGGCTGAAACTGGTGTGCCAGTATTCAGCTTCTCCAACACCAACTTTTTGACTTCTTCGACAAACTCTGGCTTTTCTTCCAGATACTTAACCGTATTGTCCCGCCCTTGAGCAATATTGTCGCCTTTGTAGCTATACCAAGCACCACGACGAGTGATAATGCCCGTCTCATCAGCTAGATCTACCAGACAACCGACGGTAGAAATGCCTTTACCGAAGATGATGTCAAACTCAGCAATGCGGAACGGTGGAGCTACTTTGTTTTTGGCAACTTTGACTTTGACCCGATTACCGTATTCACCATCGTTGGCGCGTTTGAGGGTTTGAATCCGGCGAATGTCCAATCGGACTGATGCGTAGAACTTGAGGGCAGTACCACCAGTAGTTGTTTCGGGGCTACCGTAGACAACACCGATTTTCTGACGCAGTTGGTTGATGAAAATCACCGTACAGCCAGATATGGCAATACTTCCAGTAATTTATCGCAGGGCTTGGCTCATCAACCGCGCTTGCAAACCCATGTGGGAGTCGCCCATATCACCTTCGATTTCCGCGCGAGGTACCAGTGCTGCCACAGAGTCAATTACGACAATATCGACAGCCGCCGAGCGGACTAATTGATCGACGATTTCTAGGGCTGCTTCACCAGAGTCGGGCTGAGACACGAGCAGGTTATTGATATCTACACCCAGAGCTGCTGAGTAGGTAGGATCTAGCGCGTGTTCAGCATCTACGAACGCAGCTACTCCACCTGCTTTTTGGATTTCGGAGATCGCATGGAGTGCGAGGGTTGTTTTACCCGAACTTTCTGGACCATAAATTTCGATCACTCTACCTTTGGGTAAACCGCCGCCCAGGGCAATATCCAGTGTCATTGCGCCGCTCGAAATGGTTTCGATCCGCATCCGAGTCGCATCCCCCAGACGCATAATCGCCCCTTTACCAAAAGATTTCTCAATCTGGCTGAGGACTAAGTTGAGGGCTTTTTGTCTGTCTGGACTATTTGTGATTTGGGTTGCCATTAAATTAGGTGTTAGGGGTTAGGGGTCAGGGGTTAGGGAGTTTAAAGCCCCAACGCAACAACTTGCCGCATCTAGAATGTATTTGACTGTGAAATTATTTTAGCTTTAGTTTAACTAGCAAAAGCTTGGTGCATAGGTACTATTGTAACCTCGATCGACTCCAAAAGTCAAAGCTTAATCAACTGTCATCTCTAAAGATACCCACGCTCATCGATCCACTACCAATTATGATTTTTTTCATTAAGAATTGTAAAAAACAACTAGAATAGACATGTAAGCACAAAAATATCAATTCTCACTAAATCAAGACCCTCTTATCTCCGAACACTCCACGGTTGCTGAGCGTAGCCGAAGTACTCATGTCCCAACCCTCCGAACAAGAACTGCTCCAAACCATTCTCCAGCCTTTGCTGGTAGACTTTGACTATTGGTTTAGTCGATCAAAAGAACTACTCAAAAAAGAGCGAATTGAGTTCTTGAGTCCAGTGGAGCAAGCCCAATTGCTCGATCGAGTCAAGCAGGCTCAGCAAGAGGTGAGTATTGCTAAACTATTATTTCAGGCAGTTGAGGGTCAAGCGGGGATCGAGCCGAGTCAAATGGTTGCTTGGCATAAAATTGTGACAGAATGTTGGCATGTATCCATGCAGTTAAGACAGTCGAAACAGACTAAACTAGAGGAATAATGATCGCTGAGATTGTGGCAGCTTCTCATAAATGCGACAGCTAGAGATCTGTGACTAACATGGCCAGGTCTACATCCAAGATTCCGTAAGTTTCTCATTGCTATCCCTATCCCTCGTTCATTGTGTAGGACAATCACATGTTACAAATAGTTTATTTAATTGCTTTTACCATTTTGGCATTTCTTGCGATCGGTAATTTGATTCGCAGCTTGATTGGTTTTAGCATGGATTCATCACAACCGAGGGGAATCACCAATCGAAATTTTCAGGGCTATAGCTACCGCGCCGGAGCAGTACCGCACCCTGAGTTGCTAGATGATATGGGCAATGTCACCAATGAACCGCTATTAATTATGAAGTCAATCAGTATCGAGGATGCCCGCGCCAGGCTTGATGCACTGTATCATGACGATCTGCCCCGTTCTACTGAAGATTAAGTTTGGGTTGAGGGATGAGGCTGGATTGTGGTGATTTAGATGTTGAGAACTGTGCGAAGAATAGCTTATTTTCTGGTACTGACGATCGCGGTTAGTCTAGTATCTTGTCGAAATCCCGATATTCCCTTGGGTGGGGAAACCAAAGGTAATATTAATCTATTGATGGGGAATCCGTCTCAAGCCACTAGTTCCCCTGGCAATGCTGAAAATTATCTGATTGCGCGCCCTCAGTACGCCCTCTCTTATTCCAAAAATAAAGGCATACCCAATTGGGTAGCGTGGGAACTTAATTCTACCTGGTTGGGTGATGCTCACCGAGTGGGTAAGTTTGCCCCCGATCGAGAATTACCAGCAACCTGGGAACAGATCAAACCTAGCGACTATACAGGCAGCGGATTCGATCGCGGGCACATGGCAAATTCAGAGGATCGTAGTCGATCTCCAGAGGATAATATTCAAACCTTTTTGATGACAAATATTCTGCCCCAATCCCCTGATAATAATCAAGGGCCGTGGGTGCAGTTAGAAAATTATTCTCGTCAATTAGTCAGATCTGGGAAGGAGTTATTTATTGTCTCCGGTGGACACGGGCAAGGTGGTGTCGGCAAAAATGAGCTAAAAGCAACCGTAGGGCAAGGAAAAGTCCTCGTACCTGCTCTGACGTGGAAAGTGATTTTGGTACTAGATACACCCAATGCTGGCGTAGCTGGAGTAAATAAAAATACCCGTACCATCGCGGTGATCATACCAAATAAACAGGGTATTAAAAATGATCCTTGGCAGCAATATCAGACTTCGGTGCAGGAAGTCCAAAAGCTGACTGGATATAAGTTTTTTACTAGTGTACCGGAGGAAATTCGATCGGTGATCGAGGCGAAAGTTGATGTGGTAGTCCCCACGGAAAGACCAAAATTACGCCAACGAGGTTAGGCGTAAGGACTAGATCGGATGGAGGAATATCAAGATCTTAGAATAACTAGACTTTTACATCGCTCCACCCAACCATTAATTATCAATTACTTGTACTGTTCGCGGTAGCGGAGCGTTTGCCCTAGCAATAGCGTCTGCCTCAGCAGAGCGTAGCCGTTCGCGAAGCGTCTCCGATAGGAAAAGAGAAGTATCAATTATTTAACTCAGCAACTTCACCAACGGCTGCGTCAGCCAGTTTAGCCCGACTTTCAACTGATGATCGAGGGTAGGTAATCGATACAGATACACCAGCCGACGGGCAAGATAAGCAAGGGGTCCATCGAATTGAATCCCCATCCCAGATAACACCGCATTGTCATTACCGAGAGTCATCATTTCGCCGAGATTAGTATAACGGAATGTGAGCAATGGTCGATCGGTTAAGGATGACCAAATATTCCAAGCGACAAAATCGGCTTGTTGGAAGGCAACCTGAGCGGTGCTAGGAACAGATTCGTTAGCTGAATCAAGGATCGCCGCAGCATCACCCAATGCGTATATTTCGGGATTATCGGTAACTTGGAGTGTATCTGTTGTGGTTATTTTACCTTGAGGATTGAGTGGTAGTTCAAAATGACTAAGTGCTGGACTTACCTGATTTCCTACAGTCCACATCACGATTTCGACAGGGATAATATCTGTCTGATCTTTGTAAATTAGCCCAATTGAGGCAGCGGTAATCTCGGAAACTGTAGTTTCTAAGTCTACCCAGATTCCCCGCTGTTCTAGAGCCTTGAGTGCGGCATCTCGATTGAATTTGGGTGCGTCAGGTAGGATCGTATCTCGCGATTGGATCAAGCGAATCCGTCCGCGTGCTTTCAATCTATCGGCAAGTTTGCAGGCAACTTCTACGCCACTATATCCTGCACCAACGATCGCAATCCGAATTTTTTCGGTGGTTGAAGCTTCTAGGACTCGTAGCTTCTCGTCTAGTTTATAAGCATCTTGGATCGATCGAAAGGGAATTGCATAATCTTTGACTCCAGAGACACTTTCGGAAGGAGTTTCACAGCCTAGAGCCAATACTAATCGATCGTATTCCAGTTCGGTACCATCTTCTAGGGTGACAGATTTCTGCGTCTTATCCACATAGTCTACAGAGCCTTGGATAAACCGAATATCTGTCCCTTTTAGTAGTTCGGCAAATGGTGGGGCGATTTCCCAGCCTTGCATTTCACCTGTGATTAGTTCATAGAGCAATGGTGTGAATACAAAACTGGTTTGACGATCAATCAGGGTAATTTCTGGCTTTTGGCCATTGTCCCACACAAGTTGATTCAATCTCAGGGCAGTATACAAACCACCAAATCCCCC
>JAJAYU010000378.1 GCA_026786125.1 Chamaesiphon sp. | reverse complement strand
CCCTTTAGTAAACTGCAACTGGGAGTTGCCGAAGATTAACCTCATCGAGCTGTACAAATTCACCTGTCTCGATCGATTTATCAAGAGCCTGAATAATCTGGACATCAGTTAAACCTTCTATACCTGATGGCTCTGGCTCTTTGTCCTGCATAATGCAGTCTGAAAAGTACACAAACTCAGGCACAACCTGATTGTAAGGTTTAAAGCTGCGTTCCTGTCGGCTACTATCAATCGTCAAAATGTGTTTAATCGGCCCCTGGGTTGAATAAGCCAGCTCTACCCGCAGGTCGCCTGTGGTACCCACCACTTGATAGGTTTCAATCCTTACCGCCCCAAAGCTACAGCTAAAAGTTGCCAATCGATCGTGGGGAAAGTGCATAATTACACTAGTCATTTTCGCCACTTCCCGAAAGCGTTGCTCGCCATTGTTAGCAGTAGTAGCAAAGACAGAAATTGGCTCATCCTGAAAGATGTAGCGAGCAGCATTGATGCAATAGATACCAATATCATTGAGTGTACCGCCACCTATTTCCTTGTCTAGTCGGATGTTATCACCGCATGTCTGCTGGGTAAACAGAGATGTAAAGATCCGTGGTTCGCCAATTTGACCCGATTGTACGACTTCGATGGCGTGCAAATTGGCTGGTTCCAAATGCAGCCGATAAGCAATCATCAGCTTGACATGATGCGTTCTAGCCGCTGCAATCATTTGCTCGCACTCTGTCACAGTTATAGCCATTGGTTTTTCACACAGCACATGAATTCCCGCATTGGCAGCTCTGACTGTATACTCACAATGGAGGTGGTTAGGCAATGCAATATATACAGCATCGATATTGCCACTGATCAATAAGTCGTCATAGTCTTCGTAAGCATAGGTGTAGGGAACGCCATACTGTTGGGCGAGTTCAGCGCGTTTGCTAGCATCACCGGATACCAATGCAACTAGCTCGGAATTTTCGGCATCAGCGAATGCTGGTAACGCATCCGACTGAGCAAATGCACCCAAACCAACGACTGCGTAGCGAACTTTACGATGTTTATTGACAGATGAAGTATTTGGAATTTGAGTGCTTATCATGTTATCTTTTTTCTAAATTCTATGCTGGCAATCTGTACTCTAATAAAAACAGAGATCGCGTTCGATCTCTGTAATTAAATGGGAAAATTGATGTTTGCTGTCTGATAATCGAGCCGATCTATTGATCAGGATAGTTTAGATCGACTCTAGATTAGAGCAATTAATTAACAAAAGCAGGAGTTTGAATCTCCATCTTAAAAACCAACTATCAATTATCAATTATCAATTATCAATTATCTAAGCTGCTAATTCGTCATCATCAAATAGATTTATCAGGCTGCTGATGGGTCGATCAAAAGATCTTTGTGCTTGGTTTGTAGGGATTGCAGTCCATCCTGCCTGTAAGAGTTTTTGGCTAGTTGCCCAACCCTGCGAACCACCTGGGATCAGATAATCTGGCACACAAAGTCCAGGAAAAGCTGTATAAGTTTTCCAAGGGTGGAAGGATTCAAATCTGAGGTGCAGAGCTAATTTTCCATTGCCGCCAAACTTGGGAATCCAGCATAATTGTCCAGTCATTTGACAGTCCTCCTAAATTCAATCGATCATTTAGATTATGAATAAGAGGGACTATAGAAAATATTTATCCCCTATAGTCCCAAAATGTTTAAGTGTGAGACCTGATATTTAGCTTACGCAGCAAGTTGCTCTTGCAGCTTACTTTTTGCACTCTTGAACTGGGTAGCTAGTCGTTCTTGCTGGGCATCGTTACAGTTACTCCGAATCGCCGCAAACATGGTGCTTTCCTCTTGGCGAACGTGATCCATTACTGCTGTTTTCAAAAGCTCAACTTTAGACTTAAAATCAGCGGCTGAAGCACTTGAAGATTTCAGATCTGCTAGCATCACTTTCATCTCGGCTTGCTCGTCATATAGTTCTTGGGTGTCTCCATAAAACGAGCGCACGGCAGGATAAACAACTTGTTCCTCTGCTTCTGCATGAACAGATAGATCCTTGTAGATTTGTCCAAAATACTCTTCGATTTTTTGGGGATCATTGCTTTTTTCAATTTGCATAAATAGCATACTAACTTTGTTATGATCCATGCGAATTATGTCTTCGATGCTCATGTCAGATTTATCGCTAGTTTGCGTCACAGCACTGCCAACAATACCTGAAAGTGCAGCCACAGAATCTTGAACTCGTGCCCACAATCCTTGCTGTGGTTCTTGTCCAGTTAGTTCGCGTACACCCAGAATTTCGAGTACACCTTTGAGTTGTTCTTGGTGTGCGCGGTTCTCAAAATTGAGCGTATTCAAGGGTGTAATGGCAGCTTCTACATCGGCACCGACGACTTGAGCAGCTTTATGAACCAGAACACCTGACATAAACTGCTGGTGTTTTAGTAATTCATGCTGAGAGACTTTTTCATATAATGACAGCTCAGATCCATCCATTAACTGACCGATCTTCTCTACCATCATGGTGACTGTTTCATGGGGCTTACCCTGGACACCATATTGAACGCTGACGGTATCTAAAATACCTAGATTTTTGCGATCGTCTGCTAACATGTGTCCGAGCCTGTCGCGAATTTCCTGGTCGCTACAACTGGACATCAATTTCTCTTCATTAGCAATAAGTAAGTTTTGCACTTCTTTGATATCGGCTAGCTTACAGGCAATTGCTGTGCGCTTGGAATCTTCAATAGCAATAGACATGGTATATCCTCCCTTGTTTACCGAGCGTTCCCTGTTGGTCAACGATCGCTCTTAACCTCAAGATAAAATATCGACTAGGATAACCCATCCCTCAAATTGTATATTCGCAAGATCTGAGAACTCACCCATTTGAGAGACGTTAACATATGTAACGAATCGATAGAATTGTGGCAGGTTGGTAAGTTAGCTAGGAAATGTAAAAATACGCCTAGCCATTCAAACAGCGAAAGTAAGCTTTACTGTTGCTGACCAGTCTAGTTCTCTACACAACAAGATTTGGAATAACCATCATGACAACATCTACTAAAGAAATCGCTTTAAACAATAAAGATCGCAACGATTGGCAGTGGGGATTTACGCCCCAGGCTGAACTCTGGAATGGTCGGTTTGCAATGCTCGGATTTATGGCTGCCCTTCTAACCGAATGGTTGTCTGGTGAGGGCGTTCTGCACTTCTATAATTTGATGCACTACGCAAGTGTAGCTGTGCGCTAGATCTACTCACACCGACTACTCTCGCTCTGCAAGTTTGGTCGGTGTCAGAGCATCGATAAAATTAGGTATTTAGGGGAGCATGGGGTTAAATCTTATGCTCCCTTAGCTTTAAATTCATTGGTTGATGCAGTTATAGACGTTTTAAAAACCTACTTATGACTTTGGCTTAATAGCTATGACAACGACAAAAGTGAGAATTGAAAGCCTGCAAGCGAAAAGTATTAGCACAATTAAATATTATAAGCTTGATGCGATCGCACCTCCAGACGAAGCTTATCTCCGCCATACAGAAGAGAGAATGCTTCAGCTAAACAAACATCATATCATCAGCCAATCTTATGTTTTACCGATTCCATATATTTGTCAGATCTATCATCTGTTGAATTTAAAGCATTTAGAATCAGTTCACAATTTTAGCCTCAAGGGATTAAAGATTGGGAGCATCGGTCAACTTAAAAAAACAGCGACTGGAGGCAGTCTTAAATTTGACACAACCCTGAACCCAACGCTCAATATCTTGAAAATTTGGAGACAGCATGTTGTAGAGGTAGAGTTGACTTTACATACTCCATATACAATTGAACTGAATATCCCAGTCTACAATGGTCGAAATATTGCAATAATTTTCAATGTTTTACCACTTGGCAATAATGCCCACAAGTTATTTATCGATATTTACAGTGCGATCTTGTTCCCCAAGCCAATTTTGCAAATATTATTACACTGTGCTTGTTGTCTAACTTTATTTGAAGATCTGCCTTATCTTAATACATTAGCTCAGAGCAATATTAATCATATAGTTAGATACAGGAAAATTTCTGAAAATAAAACGATGCAGCTTTTCAAGCACTTTATAGATCTGTATGGGTGCTGACTGGAAAGTTCAGTTGATCGTAATACAATCTAGCTACTAAAATCAGATGGTCATAATTTTAATCGGCGTTAGTGGTAGTGGAAAAACTAGCATCGGCCGAGCCTTGAGTGTGCTGACAGGCTATTCTTTCTTAGATGCGGATGATTATCATTCACCGGAAAACATTGCCAAGATGTCTCGCGGTGAGCAGCTAACCGATGCAGATCGCCTACCCTGGTTGAGTGCTTTGAGCCAAGTAATTGCTAGCCAAGTCCAGCAGGGTGAGCAGACTATCTGGGCTTGCTCTGCACTTAAAAAAGCGTATCGATCACAGCTCGCTCAAGCTAATTTATCATCTATCCATTTTGTCTATATCAAAGTAGCTCCAGAGTTACTTGAAATGCAGATCGAGCAACGGCAAGGACATTTTATGTCGCCGAAGCTGCTACTCAGCCAGCTAGCAACTTTAGAGGAACCAACAGCAGATGAAGCGACGATCATTCCAGTTCAGACAGAAACATCTCCCCAAATAATTGCTCTCTATATTCAGAACAAACTCGAACATCTCTAGTATTAAAAATGTACCACTTTTCAAGAATCAGACTAAGTTTAGTGATTATTAATAAACAGTAGGGATTTAGATGCTCATCTTAAAACCCAATTATCAATTCTCAAATATCAATTATCAATTAATTAATCAACTGTCGCATTAGTATCAACGGAATTAAGATCGTCCTGTAGCTTTTTAGTGAGTAACTCTACCCGTTGCAGATGTTCCAAATCGTCTTGTGAATCTGAATCCGTTGTTAAGTTTGGGACGATCGTCTGTGCTGGTATTTTTCGTGCATCTTCAATCCCCAAAGAGTCCTCTTGAGCTGATTTTCCTCGATCTTGGAGCTGTCTTTCGCTGGACATAATAACTGGTTGATAGATTATTACTAATTATTATATACAGATTTTTCTTGATCGACATCACTCCAAAGAGGTAGATATTAATCAGTCAATCGAGAGATCAAGATATTGGCTCGGTTTGATATTATAAAAGTAGGTGCCAAATAACATAGGCGTGAACATAGATATTTTTGCAATAAAAAATCAACCGTAAACTGGAACTGTACGACCCATGATAAAAACAAAAATCGAGCCACATGTCTTAAATTCTCCACTGGAAAGACTATACGAGCAAAATAGAAGAGTAAGCTTTATCGGTGGGGAAGGACTTGTGCGAAGCTCTAATTTTGAAGGCGGAACTTGGAAGTATTTAGTTGAGATGCCACAAGGTAGAGAGCCAACTTTTGGTAGAGTGGGTGCAGAAACAATGGTATTGCTCAATGAGAAAGAACTCCGTGCAGCATAAACAACAAGGGTTTTCAGGGAAAGGACTGCTGGTTGCGACGACGATCGCGATCGTTTGGATCGGTAGTCTAGGATTTCTATCATTTATAGATATTTATCAGTTATCACCTGTATGGATTTTACTTGGCATTTTAGGGCGAACATTTATCCAAACAGGACTATTTATTGTCGCTCATGATGCCATCCACGGATCTATATTTTTGAGCAACCGTAAACTAAATGATGCGATCGGTCAATTTGCCGTCACATTATACGCACTTCTAGACTATCAAAAACTTACTGTCAATCATTGGCAACATCACCGTTATCCTGCGCAGATAAAAGATCCTGATTTTCATGAGGGGAATAGCTTTGTTTGGTATCTGAAATTTATGAAAGGATACCTAGATCTTCGGCAAATAATTATTCAATTTATTGGGTTAGGTACAATTTTTATTGCGCTACACTTCGGGCTTCATATTCCTGTTGTCAATGTATTTCTATTCTGGATTTTGCCGATCTTTCTGAGTACGATTCAGTTATTTTTCTTTGGTACTTATTTACCCCATCGCGGGATCGATGCTGAAAATTCTCATCAGGCCGTCAGTAGCAATTATCCGCCGATTTGGTCATTTTTAACCTGCTATCACTTTGGCTATCACTGGGAACATCACGAGTACCCCTGGCTGGCATGGTATGACCTGCCATCTGTGCGCCAAGTCTCTTTACCCCACATTTCGGCTACGCTCAATGCACCACCCCAGCCCTGCCATTGGAAAGGGGAGAGAATAGAAAAATAATACGGAGTAAATATATATCCATGTCAGCAAAAATTTCGCTTGTTACCGGACAAATTACAATTAATGACGGCGGCTCATTCCTGCTGACTGCTGCCGATGGATCGATCGATGACCACCGCGCTCAGGGCTTTTTTGTGTTGGATACACGATTGATTTCTTTCTACGAAATCTCGATCGATAGACAACCCCTAACCCCCCTGACTTCGAGTAATATTACTCATCGAGTGGCACGCTATGAATTTACCAATCTCAAGTTATTAACAACAACAGGCATCGTACCTGCAAATAAATTATTAATCAGTGTCCGCCGCGATATTATGGGCGGAATGCACGAAGATATCGACTTGGTAAATCATCATCAAGAGCGGGTCGAAATTCAACTGATGCTGGAGATTCGATCGGATTTTGTCGATCTTTCCCGAATCAAAGCTAAAAAGTTAATCACCCAGGGCCGGATGGAAACAACTTGGGGAAACGATGCATTAACTAATACTTATCGTAACGGCGGATTTACCAGAGGGATCCGGATTCAATCTGAAGGTGCAAGTTCGCCGCCGCGCTATTCTAATGGTCGATTGGTGTTCGATATTGCCCTCGATCCTGGGGGTGCTTGGCATAGCTGTATTGACTTTATCGCCTTGGTAGATGGCGAAGAGCTGGTACCAAAACATCTGGATGCGGCAACTGATGTAACACCAGCAGGCGAACAGATGGCTAGCTATTTGGAGTTGGCAACTCAGCTCCGCTCGTCGAATCGCCAAGTCGAGCAAACCTATCAGCAAGCTCTAACCGACTTAGCTGCCCTGAGAATACCTGTAGATGGCGAAAATACTGTCTGGATTCCAGCGGCGGGGATTCCCTGGTTTGTGGCTGTGTTTGGGCGCGATCCGTTGATTGCTAGTTTGCAAACTATGTCTGTCGCCCCCAACCTCGCCCAGGGCACACTGTGTAAATTAGCCCAACTGCAAGCAGAAACAACAAACGACTGGCAAGATGCTCAACCAGGCAAGATTTTGCATGAGCTGCGGCGGGGCGAACTGGCCCAACTGGGGCAAATTCCCTCTGCGCCTTATTATGGGGCGATCGATACCACCATATTATGGATTATTACCCTAGCTG
>JAJAYU010000377.1 GCA_026786125.1 Chamaesiphon sp. | reverse complement strand
AATGAGATTTCACTACTAGCTTTAGAAAATCTCCAACAAGCTCAAGCTGATGTCCTGGCAGGAGATCGAACAATCGGCGGGACTATTTCTCTTAATCTCGCAAAACTAGCTCAAGAACTGCCAATACAGCCGGAAGTTGCTCAATCTACTTCAATTGATCGAATCAAACCGATCGTCAGTGGAGAAGCCGAATTACCTGCATTCTGCTCATTTTTGGTGAGCAATAGATTTAGCAAACGTCACGAGTTTAGTACTGATAATCAGCATCTATTCAATCAAATTATTCGACTCTGTTGGGATTGGTTCCGATCTGAAATTCAACTCCCACAATCTCAGCTAAATTTAGAACTTTTGGTTTTAACAGAAGGTTTAGCAGATTTAGAGTATATTTATCACTGGATTGGGCTTTTATCCCAAGGCTTGAGTATGCCAACCGATCAAACAAACCTTCGACTATATCGTGAATGTTGCATCTATCAAGTTATATTTGCAGTAGCAAAATATCTAAGTGAAACTGAGAGGAATTCTCAACTTACACCACAACTATTAGGTGAGCTACGGTTACATCTGCAAACGATCGCTAATACATACAAACAGCAGCCCCCAGTTACGGCAAATGAACGTGGTTGGATCGATCGAATTATCCTGCCACATCACTGGGGCACTATTTCAGCACTGACACCTGATGAAGACTCACTATTATCTGAAATCTGGGGACAGTCAGATTTTGGAATTGGGGCAATGTAGCAATTAGCTTACAACTAATCATTAGATTGGACTGATTTAAACCAAGCAGCTTGTCCGTATAGACTGCCATCATTTAGAAAAAGATTCCAAATAATTCCATCTAATATTTGAAATTCTTTTCCAGTTTTACTGATTCGTATCCCATTATATCCATTAATATAATTATTTGCTTTTACCTGCACCATTAACTTTGATCGAGCTGATTGATCGACTGGTTTCGCAGTATCTCTAGAACGCATGGCTGTCAATTCTTGCCATGACACTTCCCATCGAGCTAATACTTGTTGATTGCCATAAGTTAAAACTGGATCGATCGCAGTATTATGACTTAATAGATAAAAGTCTGCATGAAATACCTGTTCTCCCAGTTTCTCCCGTGAAAATCCATACTCTTTGATTAGATCGTAATTTGTCCATCGCTTTAAGTTATCAAGCATAATTAAAATATGCTCTCTATGATAGTCATTACTAGAGTCAGGGATTGAGAGGATCAGCTCATTCATTTATCTACATCCATTGCTGAACAGTTCACATTGATGAATAATTGGATCATAGTACAAATACTGCTTAATCGAAGTATCTGATGACAACTCATTAAACTTACAGACTCGCGATCGAGTAAAATACGATGGGGAAATTTATTTAAGATCGAACCCCTCCGCCCTTTGTGCCGCTGCGGTTAAAAAAATTATATATGAAAAAAGCTACTGTAATTGGTCTAGGTCGATCGGGTATCGCCGCTGCAAAACTCCTAATCAAGCATGGTTATGCAGTTACCCTCAGTGATAGTAACAATAGCCCTAGTCTGGAAACCCAAAAACAACAACTAGAAACACTGGGAATTAACGTCAAACTTGGTGATAAATTCGCCCCCACCACCGAAGATATGATCGTTGTCAGCCCTGGTGTACCGTGGGATATCTCCCCCCTAGTCACAGCCAGATCAATGGGCATAGATACAATTGGTGAAATGGAATTAGCATGGCGATATCTTTCCGATATTCCCTGGGTGGCAATTACAGGTACCAATGGTAAAACGACCACTACAGCCCTAACTGATGCAATTTTCAAAACGGCGGGATTGGAAACGATCGGCTGTGGTAATATCGGTTTTGCTGCCTGCGAATTGGCCTTATTAGAGACACACCCAGCCTGGATTATTGCCGAAATGAGCAGTTATCAAATCGAGTCTACTTTTACGCTTAAACCCAAAATTGGAGTGTGGACGACATTAACTCCAGATCATTTGGCTCGTCACAAAAGTGTTGATAATTATGCCAATATTAAAGCTAAATTACTTTGCAATTCACAATATCAGATATTTAACGGTGATGATCAATATTTATACAACCTCGGTAAATCTAACTGGCAGGATGCTACTTGGACGAGCGTAGTAGGTAAAGAATATTTACAAGGGAATCCCGAATTAGGTATCTGGATTGAAGACAATTGGGTAATATTTCGAGGCGAAAAAGTTCTTCAAGCTGATTCTCTAAAAATGCCTGGAGATCACAATCTTCAAAATCTGTTAATGGCTGTAGCTATCGCCAAACTAGCCGGAATTGATAATAATTCGATCTCATCTGCCGTTGCCAGTTTTCCAGGTGTTGCTCATCGCTTAGAATATATCTGCACCTACGCAGGTGTTGATTATATCAATGATAGTAAAGCGACTAATTATGATGCCGCTGATGTCGGATTGACTGCTGTAAAAGCACCTGTAATTTTGATTGCTGGCGGTGCTGCTAAAGAAGGGGATGATGGAGCTTGGCTGGATACGATCGAGCAAAAAGCAGCCGCAGTATTATTAATTGGTGATGCTGCAACTCAATTTGCCGATCGATTAACAGCAGCAGGATACAATAACTTCGAGATCGTTGAGACAATGGCAAATGCTGTCATGAGATCGATCAAGCTTGCCAAACAACATCAAGCAAAGGTTGTACTATTATCTCCTGCCTGTGCCAGCTTTGACCAATATACTAGCTTTGAACATCGTGGTGATGATTTTCGCCAATTGTGCCAAGAGCTGGGCAAGAATTAGTAATTATTGATTCAATCGACAAAATACTCACAAAAAAACCGACTTCTCGAAGGAGTCGGTTTCTTGATCTCAATCATCTGTTGTCTATACTCTTACCAAAGATGATTACAGCAGATATAACAAGATGAACAAGATCACCCAAATTACATCAACAAAGTGCCAATAAATTTCAGCAGCTTCAACCCCAAAATGATTATTGGCACCGTAATGTTCGCCTTTCATCGATCTCCATAACACCGATAAAATTAGCAGCACACCAACAGTAACGTGCAATCCGTGAAATCCAGTCAAGACATAGAAAGTACTCGCAAACAAATTTGTGCGAAGTCCAAATTCTAGATGACTATATTCATATAACTGTCCGCCGAGGAAGATAATTCCCATCAGCGCAGTTAGCCCAAACCACAACTGTAAACCTTTAACATCATTCTTTTTGATTGCCGTGTCCGCCTGATGGATGACCAAGCTACTAGCCAACAGAATGACCGTGTTCACCCCTGGTAGGAGTAATTCGAGCTTCGGTGTGCCTGCTGGTGGCCATTCCGGTGCCATTGATCGAAACGCCAGATAAGCAATAAACAATCCGAGGAAAATCATTCCCTCAGCAACGAGAAAGACAATCAGCCCAAAAATCCGAAAGTCAGGATGCTCGTGATGTCCATGACTATCATGGCTTTCACTTACACCTTCAATATTAATTTCAGCCTGGTCAGATACAGATCCTTGCATGTTAGGGGATAGGGATTAGGGGATAGGGGATAGGGTGAAAATCCCCTCCGTTGGCGTAGCCTTTCCGTAGGAAGCGGAGGGGTGCCCGTTAGGGCGGGGTGGGTTACATCTCCACAGCCAATCAAACAATAGATCTGTAGATCTGTAGGTTGGGTTGAAGGATGAAACCCAACAATCTCATCAAATAACTGTTGAGTGTGTTTGGTTTTGTTCCTTAACCCAACCTACAAAATTCTAAACAGCCGTCAGCTCTTTCTCTTCAATTTCACCATAATCATAAGGTCCAGTAGTCAATACAGGTAAAACCTCGAAATTCTCGATTTCTGGTGGTGAAGTTGTTTGCCAGTCTAGCGTCAACGCATTCCAAGGATTGCTTCCGGCTGGTTCGCCTTTGTAAGCGCAGTAAATCGCATTGACCAAAAATGGCACTGTCGAAATCGCTAGAACATAGCTACCGTAAGTACAAACCTGATTCAAACCTTGGAATTCTGGCGCATACATCGCAATCCGTCGCGGCATTCCTTGGAGTCCAAGCACATGCATCGGCAGGAAAGTAACGTTGAAACCAACGTAGGTTAAAACAAAGTGAATCTTGCCCCAAGTCTCATTAATATGTCGCCCAGTGACTTTCGGGAACCAGTGATAGATCCCCGTATAGATCCCAAACACGCTCCCACCAAACAGCACATAGTGCAAGTGAGCAACAACAAAATAAGTATCGTGAACGTGAATATCAAACGGCACCGCTGCCAGCATGACTCCAGTAATCCCCCCAATCACGAAGGTTGAGATAAAGCCCATTGCAAATAGCATCGGACTATTGAGATTGATTTTCCCGCCCCACATAGTAGCCAGCCAACCAAAGATTTTGATCCCAGTTGGTACTGCAATTACCATCGTAGTAATCATGAAAAACATCCGCAACCAAGGTGGTGTACCGCTAGTAAACATGTGATGCGCCCAGACGATCAAGCCCAAGAAACTAATCACCATACTAGAATATGCGATCGCACCATACCCAAAAATTGGCTTGCGACAATGAACAGGGATTACTTCAGAAATCACCCCAAAGAAGGGCAATACCATGATATATACCGCTGGGTGAGAATAGAACCAGAACATGTGCTGGTAAACTACTGGCTCACCCCCACCAACTGGATTGAAAAAGGCAGTGCCAGCAATTAGATCAAAGGAGAGTAAAATCAACGCACCAGCGAGAACTGGAGTCGCAATCAACATCAGCAAGGAAGTTGCTAACATCGCCCAACAAAACAGTGGCATCTGCATCATTGACATACTGGGAATTCGCATCTTGAGGATAGTGGTGAAGAAATTAATCCCCCCCAGAATCGAAGATGTGCCGAGTAATAATAGTGTCAAGATCCAAATCCCCTCGCCGACTTTACCCGTCAGTAAACTCAGCGGTGGATAGGAAGTCCAACCAGCTTGAGCAGGGCCGAGAAAGAAGCTTAGAATTAGTAACAATCCCGTGGGTGGAATAATCCAAAATGCCACCGCATTGAGCTTCGGAAATGCCATATCCCGCGCCCCAATCATTAGGGGAAGGAGATAGTTAGCAAATGCACCCGTTCCAGCAGGCACGATCCACAGGAAGATCATGATCGTTCCGTGCATAGTAAACATACTATTGTATGTACTGGGATCGACTAGATCCGCATCGGGCGTAGCTAGTTCTGTCCGAATCCCTTCGGCCAATAAACCACCAATAATATAAAAGATAAATCCAGTCACAAAGTACTGAATCCCAATCACTTTATGATCGGTACTAAAGGTAAAATAGTCCTTCCAGGTGCGATGGTGGATCACCACCTGTTCCTCTGGAATTTGAGTTGGAATTGATAGTTCTGCTGTCATAAGTTAGGCTTTAGGTTTTAGGCTTTAGCGGATGCGCGCTCGTCGGGTTCCCCGACGGTTTGCGGAAAGTGCGGTCTTGGGGTTTCCCCAAGTGGAGCACCTTTCCAAGACAAGCGCACCAAGCAGGCTTTAGGGAAAATACCCGCAACCCACTATTTAATTACCGATGCGATCGATCCACTCATTTCCATACCATGATGATGAAGGTGCTGAACCATTTCTGGTTTCACGCCCATTTCATTGGCATAGGGAGCTAGATATTTAGCTGGAGACATATTCGCTGGATTCATCGCAATTGTCTGCTTGACGATATCGGCTTGGGCTTGGGCCGATTGTTGCTGACTAGCAATCCAGGTATCGTATTCTTCAGGTGTATGGACAATCATCTGTGTCACCATCGAACCGTGATAGCCACCACAGAGTTCGGCACAGCGGAGGGGATAGGTACCCACTCTATTTGTGGTGAACCGCAATTGGGTTTGAGTACCAGGAATTACATCTTGTTTGAGTCGCAATTGGGGAATCCAGACAGCGTGAATTACGTCTTGAGCATTCATGTTGAGTTGAACTTCCTTGCCGACTGGAACGTGAAGCTCTCCAGAAGTAATGTTTATTTCTGGATAGGTAAAGATCCAAGCATATTGGAGTCCCAGCACATTGACATTGATAGCAGCAGCTTTACCCTGATTGGCAGGAGACGCACCTACACCTAATACAGCCATCATCGGACTACCTTTGGGCACATTGCCATCCATATCCATAGTTGCCGCCATCGCACTACCTTTGCCTGCGGGCATCCCGTGCATGGCGTGCATCCCGTCAGCACTAGGATCGAAACCACCCATCTCGTTGTAGATTTCAAAACTGTAGATCGAAATCCACAGCACGATAGCAGCCGGAATCGCTGTCCAGAGTATCTCTAAGGGTACATTGCCTTCGATCGCAGAACCGTCGCCGAGTTCACCAGGCTTGCGCCGAAACTTGACCGCACAATAGACGATCACGCCTTGAACGAGTAGAAATAGTCCGACCGAAATCGTCATCATGGCATTGAATAGACCATCGATGTGTCCGGCTTCCTCAGATGCAGCAACGGGCATCAACCCGTGATTTTGCCCATACCAGAGACTAACGAGGGTTAATCCTATGCCCAGTAGGAGGGTAATAATTGAGCTAGGAATATTCATTCGAGGTTAAGAGTTGAGCTAGATAGTTAAGAATAATAGCGAGGTGAAAATAGCCACAGTTTGGCTAACTGTCTTTACTAAGGTACCGTAGTCGATCTATTCGATCGGCACTCGATCACATTTCTTCAGTATTTCTTTGGGATTGAGCTGGTCAAAATTGTCAAATTAGGATGAAATTGTTACAAATTAAACCCTTAACATTTTCTTCGGGATCTGGATTACTCGAATCTTAAAGCCAGACAGCGTAAAGCTTGAAACAGTTAGTTATGGATGCCGATTTGATCGAATTTCCTATTCACTTACCTACGGCCAATAGGTATTAATGCTAATTTGGGAATAATTGATTGAAATAGCGTAGCTAAGAAAGCACAATTTAAACAAATTAACGCTAACGTCACCCAAACTATGTCAGATTCTGCATTTATTCCTCAATATCCGGCTGGCGAAGCTGAATCGCCGCAACATCAACAACATGATATCGTCCTAACTCGGATTCGTCGGTCGATCTGGAAAATTGCTTTTGCGACACTACTACTAATGGCTGTAGGTAGTGCAACCAGAGTAATGAATGCTGGTTTAGCCTGTCCTGATTGGCCATTGTGCTATGGACAATTGGTACCAACTCAGCAGATGAATCTCCAGGTATTTTTAGAATGGTTTCATCGCCTGGATGCAGGATTAATTGGGTTGAGTACCCTCGGATTGACTGGTTCATCCTGGTGGTATCGCAAACAACTTCCGCACTGGTTGCCCTGGGCGACAACCTTGGCATTGAGTTTGATTCTCGCTCAGGGAGCATTGGGCGCATTCACCGTCACCGAGTTACTCCGCTTCGACATCGTAACTGCCCACCTCGGCACCGCATTAGTATTTTTTATCACATTACTCTCGATCGGCACTATCTTACTCCCAGTCCCCCAGTCACCCAGTCCCCCAGTCTCCCAGTCACCCCGTCCCCCCGTCCCCCAGTCTCCCATTCTCCCCCTCGCCGCCGCCATCTTTGTCTACATCCAGAGCATCCTCGGTGGCTTAGTCGGATCTCAATGGGCATTACATCAATGTTTTGGTAACTCCGAGCTTTGTACTGTGATGAACAGTCATATTATTGGTGTTGTACCTGCGACATTGAGCTGTATTGCAGTGATTTTTATGCTCTGGCGCAACCAAAATTCACCAGCACTTGCCCGTAAATTAGGGTTGATTGTAGGTGGATTATTGATCGCTCAGATCTTACTAGGCACAGCTACTTTTAAGCTGCATCTTCAGGTTGAAATATTGACAGTTGCCCATCAATCGATCGGTGCAATGTTGCTTGGTACATTGGTTATCCTAACTTCCTTGCTTTGGCGATCGAATAACTTAAATTTCGCCGATAGTAAGTAAGACTTTGTTTCTAAAATCTCTATATTTAAAATTCCCCCATCCCCTTAAATATGCAAGAATTTCTTAACCAACCGATTTCCCCAAGGGAAGGCTCCGCCAACGAATCCAAACAACAAAGTTTCTCGGAAGTGATCGAGAGTTATTACCAACTCACTAAACCGAGAATTATTCCCCTACTACTGATCACAACAGCAGCGGCAATGTGGATGGCTTCTGACGGGGCAACCGATCCAGTGTTATTTCTTGTTACCTTTGTCGGGGGTATGTTGGCAGCGGCTTCAGCCCAAGCGATGAACTGTATTTACGATCGAGATATCGATTATATGATGGAGCGTACTCGCAGTAGACCCATTCCTTCTGGTCGAGTTAAACCCCTCCACGCCGGAATTTTTGCAGCGGTATTAGCCGGATTATCATTCACAATTCTGACTGTATTTACTAATCTATTAGCAGCTCTGCTGGCGATGGCTGGAATTGGCTTTTATATGTGGATTTATACCCACTTACTCAAACGCCATACACCCCAAAATATTGTAATTGGTGGAGCGGCTGGAGCGATTCCGGCACTAGTTGGCTGCGCGGCTGTTTCCAATAGTCTGAGTATGGAAGCTTGGGTATTATTTGCGATCGTCTTTCTCTGGACTCCACCTCATTTCTGGGCATTGGCACTGATGATCAAAGATGATTATGCCAAAGTCGGCATTCCGATGTTGCCTGTGGTTGCTGGTGAAGTAGCTACTGTTAAGCAGATGTGGATTTATACGCTCTTGCTAATTCCGACGACCCTACTACTAGTGTATCCATTGGGTGTTGCTGGAGCCGTTTATGGAATATCTGCTGTTGGATTAGGCAGTATCTTTGTCTATGAGGCTTGGAAATTGTTGCAAGCTCCAACTGATAAAGGTGTTGCTAAATCGATGTTCAAGTATTCAATCTTATATATGATGCTATTGTGTACGGCGATCGTTATAGATAGCTTACCCCAAACACATGATGCGATCACATTTTTGATCAAGTAATTAATCATCAAATGATCGAGCTGAATAAATATGTTTGATCGATCCCAGTTGATTTTGAATACCTTGACAGCCACCAGGGATAGTTTGACGAGATTTTTCGCCACACCAAGCACAAAGGTATTTACGCTGTTCCGCTGACATGTGCTGAATATCGGTAAAGTCAACATCTT
>JAJAYU010000376.1 GCA_026786125.1 Chamaesiphon sp. | reverse complement strand
TCCCAGTACTGTGATCCTCAAAGGCGAATTTACTAAGACGATCGCAGGTAAAATAGATACCTCTAAAGAATGGCGCAGAGCAGCAGTAATTAATGGTCAAGCAGATGGTAAATCCTATAATATGGTGGCTCTGATTGGTGATAATCTTAACGATCTTGATGATAAAGCCGGACAAACAAATCAAGCGCGACGAGCCTATGTTGAGAGTAAAAAAAATCGCTACGGATCGATCGGTAAAGTCTCTGGTAATAGCATCTTCGAGCCAGCCTATATCACTCTACCTAATCCCATCTATGGAGCTTGGGAGCTAGGCATATACAATCCTAAAGTACTCGGTAAACAGCAATTAAGCGAACTTAGCCCATCTCAACTCAGCCAGCAACGCAAGCAAGCTTTAAGCCGTTGGCTACCTGCTGTACCATCGAAGCCTTAGATGATACTTAAAAAGTAAAGAAATTGATATTACACCCGAACTACTGCAATCTTTTGGTGCAACCCAAGATGAAAAATTAGGCGTAGGAGTTTATCGACTTCCGACTGGTCTAAACATGGGAATAGTAGTGATCAAAGACTTACCAGAAATATACTGCTATCTTATGTTTTCATATGCTAAAATCTGATTACAACAATTTGAATAGAGAATAGTAGCTAAAACTAGTGCTACACTTTTAGACTAGATGAACCATCTTTCGCTCCTTCGGTTAATATATGCACTCAGCCACGCGACTGGATGACCTCAAAATTTTAGAGTGTTTTCTCCAAAACTCTCTTCACGCTCACTTGGGGCGGATTATTCCATTTCGGGTGCAGTGTTTGTACAAAGATGACACCCTGTGGGTACTCGCTCAACACCCTGCTGACGTAGCGATCGATATTCCCGATATTTTCAAAGTATTAGAACGGGCATTGCAAGCAGAAGAACCCAAAATTCCGCTGACAGTGAAATTATACCTGCGAGCCGAAGGAAATCAGCGACCCTATAGTCATCAAAGTTTTGCCGTTTATCCCCTAGTCAAGAAAACGATCCCAGGGGAAGCCGCGCCAGAAATGACTGCCATGAGCGAAGACCGGATCGCCCTCGAACGGGACGGGTATACAGACAGCGGAGACACTAGGCGCAGCTCCACAACTAGCGATCCAGATCGACCGCAGCTAGATGACGATCTTCAGGCAAAGATACCTCTTCAGCCTTCAGATCGCCACCAAACCCCCTCAAACACCCCATCTACCATCCCCGAAATAATGTCCAGCTTTAATGATTTCCCTCAATCCAACCCCGCTGAAGATCGGCTAGTTACGATCGATACCGATGTCTTTGCGGCTGATATCGAAAACTCCTTTGGCTCCACTAGAGACGATGAGTATCATTCAAGTACCCCACCAACCAAAAACAAGCGCAAGCTACTGATGCCGATCTTAGGGGGTTTAGGGCTACTGGCGATCGGTTCTGGTGGCGCATATATGGGTACACGTCCCTGTGTCTTTTCGACCTGTACACAGCTCACTACCGCGACTCAGCTCACTCAATCATCACTGGCAGTTGTCAACACCTCAGGCGTGACTGGAGAACAAGTATTGACAGCCCAAAAACAGCTCCATCAAAGTATTGAGAATCTTAACTCGATTCCAGTATGGTCTGGAAATTATGGCACCGCCCAAAAAACACTCCAAGCCACCACAGCTCACGCGGCCGACTTGGATACAGCGGTAATCGCCATGAATCGAGCTTACAAAGCAACGATGAGCGTCAAAAATCCGCCGATTCCCTTGTCCAAGTGGCAGGAAAGTAAGCAAATGTGGACAGATTCGATCGCGAATTTAGGCACAATTCCCACTAGTAGCCAGATCTATCCCCTCGCCCGCCAAAAACTTACTGATTATCAAGTGCGACTGGGTGATATCGAACGCCGCATCGTAATTGAAACTACTGCCGATCAAAAGCTCAAATCTGCGGTAGATGGGATCAAAGCTGCAACCCAATCTCAACTTACTGCTAGTTCTCTAGTCCAATGGCGAGCTGTAAAGACGCAATGGACTCAAGCCAGCGATCAGCTCAACAGTATTCCCGCCAATACTAATGCCTATGGTCAAGCTCAAGAGCTACTCAAATCCTATCAAGCCAAGATCACTACCGCCCAAGAAAAAGTCTTAGAAGAAGATAAAGCAGCTCAAAACTACCAACTGGCAATCAAGCTAGCTGCGTCAGCTAAACTTTCCCAAAAGAGTAATAAATTAGCCCAAGCAGTCTCGGAGTGGAATCAGTCAGTCGTCGCAATTCAAAGCGTGCCTCAAAATAGCGTGATCTATGCTCAAGCAAAGCCCCTCGCTTTTGAGTACACCAAGAGTTTTCAACAAGCAGAAAAAAAACTCAAAATCACCCAAAAAATGAGCCTCGCAAATAAAGATCTCCAACGAACTTGTGCTGGCAGTCCCCAAATTTGTACCTACACGGTCAATAATAAAGCGATCGTTGTCCGATTGATGTCCCTCTATACTCAGACGCTATCCCAGACCGCGATGGCTGCTTCTACCCAAGGCGACAGCACTGCCAAAGCAGGTATTCTCAACCATGTCAACACTCTCGGCAATGCCCTTCAGACTATTAGTGAAAACGCTAAGTTACCACTAGAAATCTACGGTGCTGACGGTAAACAAATTCAAAATTATCGACCTTAGTATACTATCAAAAATCATTGTGCTAACAGCATAGATCGATAGGGATGAATAATAGAAATTCATCCTATTTTTTTGATCGATATAATCTAGTCAATCACTGATTATTTATAATCGGGCTGCGGATTGATGCCACCAGCACGATTGATTGGCCAAAATCGAACAGTGGCCTTGCCGATAATTTTTTCTTTGGGTACAAAGCCCCAATAGTGACTGTCATAGCTATTGTTGCGGTTATCACCTAAGACTAAATAGTGACCTTTAGGCACAATTCCATCCGGTGTCAATTCAGTACTACTCCAGTTGTATTGAGGAGCTTCACCGAGGTAATTCTCTTGGATTACTTTACCGTTGATGTAGACTTTCCCGCTTTTGACATCGATCTTATCGCCAGGTAAACCGATGATCCGCTTGATAAAAGCTTCGTTAAATTTTTGTTTACCATCGTCATCTTTTTCTTTTTCCAGTTGGGCAGTCGGACTGAAGACCACAATATCACCACGGACAGGAGTGGTAAAGCGATAGCTAATTTTATCGATGATTAATCGATCGTTAATTTGTAATGTTGGCTCCATACTACCAGACGGAATATAGCGCGCTTCTGCTACAAAACTCCGAATCCCTAACGCCAGAATAGCACTCAATCCAATTGTTTTGAGAGTTTCGATCCAGGGATTCTCAGCACTAGGCTTTGGCTGAGATTCTTTGCCATCTGCGGCCAATTTATCTGAGTGTTCTGGGGGAGTTTCAGATTCAGGCTGCGGCTGTTCGTAGTTCATAAAAAAGATTAACGGGGCGTAAGTAGGTGAATAGGTCTAAATTCAAATCTGTTTAGATTGGTGATTGCCAGATCGACCTTGTTTAAAAATACATGGTCAAGCTTCTAAAAGACTCAGTAATTGTGCTGTAAAATCTTAGCTAGGTAACAAAAAGCAGTTGAGTAAAGCTAGATTTTTTGAGCTATCGATCGAATCTACAATATATTTACTTACCTATTAGATTATTATGCCCTTTTATTTGGACGATCGAGTATGAACGTAAATTCTTTGCTAATCCGTCATGCTCGAATCCTCTGGACTGATGGGGCGTGGCTGACGGGTGATGTGTTGATGCGAGATGAACCCATTGTTGAGATTGCCACGAGGATTACTACTACTGGTGCCAGTAGAGAGATTGACGCAACTGGGCTGGTTTTGTTGCCTGGAGAGATCGATCCGCAAGTTCACTTTCGGGAACCTGACTTGGAGCAGAAGGAAGATCTCGCGACTGCCAGCAACTAGAGCCTAGTGAATGATTTAAGAGTGTGATGGGTACACTATATCTAGAAAAATATATGTAACACTAATTTACCGATCACTCAGATGCTTCAACCTAGCCAGTATCCGCTCCATATTACCTTCAAAATCTGGACTCTCTCTCCCAATCGAGTTTCAGTGACGGATAACCAAGGCAAGCTATTGTTTGTGATCCGCCAAAAAGCATTCCGCCTCAAAGAAGCAATTATTGTCTATGGCGACGAGCAACTTAGTCAACCGCTGTATGAAATTAGAGCAGATCGAATTATCGATTTTTCGGCGCGGTATAACTTTAGCGACACCAAGGGAACGGATTTGGGCGGTGTCAAACGACAAGGGCTGAGATCCTTGTGGAGTGCTAAGTATGACATATTCGCTGGCGGAGCCTCTCTGCAAGAGAATCGACTAGCTGCCACCACATCGATAATGACGATTCAAGAAGACGATCCGTGGATTAAAGTCCTCGATGCCTTATTTTCAGAAATTCCGATTGTGGGAATGTTTACAGGCTATGTCTTCAATCCTAGTTATACGCTTGCTCGTAATAGTGGGACAAATGTGATGAAACTATCCAAAATTCCTGGCTTCCTATCTCGCAATTTTACAATTCAAAAAGTCGATCAGTTAGATCCGCAAGAAGAGATTCAATCGATTCTCAGTATCCTGATGATGATCTTCCTAGAACGCCGTCGTGGGTAGCTAATAAATATTCAAATATATCGATGATATCTGAACAAACACTCGATCGCTTGGTATTTTGGTAAAATCTACTATAATTAAGATAGGCTGAATCAAATATTCCCATACCCGCCACCTAAATGTTTGTAACTGCACGCCCCACTGCTAATCAAGATCAGATTCCCGTAGATATTGTCGCCGCAATTCAGGAGTTAAAGAAATCGATGAATGCGGTGATTTTGGCGCATTACTATCAAGATTCCGAGATTCAGGATGTTGCAGATTTTATTGGAGATTCGCTGGAATTATCCCGCCGAGCGGCTAGTACCGATGCCGATGTGATTGTGTTTGCTGGCGTTCACTTCATGGCGGAAACTGCCAAAATTTTGAATCCGCAGAAACTAGTTTTATTACCAGATTTAGCTGCTGGATGTTCACTAGCTGATAGTTGTCCTCCTGATGCTTTTGCCGCATTTAAGGCTAAATATCCCGACCATATTGTAATTTCTTATATCAACTGTACCGCAGATATTAAAGCCCTGAGTGATATTATCTGTACGAGTTCTAATGCAGTCAAAATAGTCAAGCAAATCCCCCTAGATCGGGGAATTATCTTTGCACCCGATCGCAATCTTGGTCGCTATGTGATGCAGCAAGCCGATCGAGAGCTGGTGCTATGGCAAGGTAGTTGTATGGTACATGAAATCTTTTCCGAGAAGAAGTTAATTCAACTCAAAATCAATTATCCCCAGGCAGCAGTAATCGCCCATCCAGAGTGTGAGGAAGCTGTATTGCAACATGCCGATTTTATCGGTTCAACTAGTGCTTTATTAAAATACACTGCCGAGAGTCCCAGTACTCAATTTATCATCGCCACAGAGCCAGGTATCATTCACCAGATGCAGAAGGCTCAACCTCACAAACAGTTTATTCCGGCACC
The DNA here is from genome assembly GCA_026786125.1 of Chamaesiphon sp. Lineage (GTDB taxonomy): Bacteria > Cyanobacteriota > Cyanobacteriia > Cyanobacteriales > Chamaesiphonaceae > Chamaesiphon. Next base: position 909 of record JAJAYU010000376.1, on the reverse strand, counting down.
GCCAACGACTAACTGCGCCTGTAATGAATGCCCACACATGCGACTAAATACACTGGAGAAATTGTATCTAGCTATGCGCGATCGTACCCCAGAAATCACGATGGCTGAAGATATACGGCTAGCAGCTTTGCTTCCGATGCAGAGGATGTTGGAGATGAGCTGAATAGCACGGCTTTAACTGTCAACTTGAGACTAGCTCGTTTTGGATTCGATTGGGGCAGCAGATTCAAACGTTGGCGTACAGCCTACCGGAGGTAATCGACTGCCACTAAAATTCCGTAAATCGAGCGTATCAATCTTTTGTTTAGGCTAATGGTAGAGTCACATAAACCATTTTATGCTCATCGACGGTAGTTCTGGCAAATGTGCCATCATAAATGTCAACGATTTTTTTGATGATTTTTAAACCTAGCACTAATTCTTGGTCTTCGATCAAACAATCCAGACTATCGCTAATCCAGAGATGATATGTTTGATCGATAATTTGACTACGAATCTTGACAATTAAATCAGGGTCGGAAATCTTAAAGGCATTATCTAGTAACTCTTTGACGATCCATTCGCAATGCTGTTCTGATACAGCAATATTAGCATTTTCGAGTTCGATACTCAAGTCTTCCGATCGGCAAAAAGATTCCGATCGAACGGTTGATATCTGATAGATGATTTTTCTGATATTACAGCTTTCGTGATTATCGAATTGTTTTTTCTCTAAAGCAAGTTCTAGATAAATCCAAAACTTATTGGTTAATTGTTCTAGTTCTAGTGCCGATTGATTGGCGGACTTTATAGCACCACTAATTACATCTCGTTCTAGCGCATCAATATTTAAATCGAGATATTGGAGTCGATCAATAAGATTACTTAAAGGCATAGTCAATTCATTGCCAAAACCCACCGCTAAATCAC